>JAKQXK010000167.1 GCA_029561505.1 Spirochaetota bacterium
CCCGCAGCTGACGCACCAGCCGAATCTGCGGCCGGTGAAGGCGAAGATGACGGGCCGATTGCACTTTCTGCCGACGAACTCGACGGTATCGCAGCCGATGCGCATGAGGTGACACCCGAGGCGCCGATGGTGCCGCTGGCGCCACTCGACGCGGGCGGCCACGAGCCGAGTCTCGCTGAAAATACCGACAAGCCCGCAACGGTTTTTGAAGAAGACCTCGAAGCGGCGACGCTCATTCACGAAGACGACAAGGCAGCCGCTGCGGCGCCTGCGCCTGATACAGAAGAGCTGAAATCGGTGATGGGCTACCTCGATAACCTGCTGGGCGAGCTACCCGACGATGTGATCGAAAAATTTGCGCAATCAGAGTATTTCAAACTATACCAGAAAATCATGGACAAGCTCGGCATATAAGAAGACTTGCGCCGGGTGGGCCGCAGGCCCACCGGCGCAAAAAAACAGGCCATGGGACTACGCGAGCGGGCAAGCGACTATTCCAAAACAACGCAGGCTGCTCACGGCATCGACCTCGGCCTCGAGTTACGCCCTGACCTGAACAAGCGCGCCCCTGCTGCTGAGCCCTCGCCCACTGTGCAGCCGGCAAAACAGCCCGGTTTACAGCAGAAAGCCGAAGCTGCCTCAGTGCGTGCGGCTGCGCGACCCGATCTCGACACCGCTGCTCAAGCTGCCCCTGGCATTGGCCACAAGTCACAGCTCGACGCCGTCTTGAACCTCATTGAAATCTACAAAGAGTTCGGCTCTTTGCGCTCTGCAGCAGACCTGTGGCAGGTGATCGCCTATTCGCTGATGGCTCAGCTCGGCACCAAGAATATTGCCATCTTTATGGAAGACGACGGCCGTATGCAACTCAGGCATGCGCTCGGTTTTACCTTTCCGTCAGATTTTTCGTTCTCGGCGACGGGTAAACTCTGCAAAATTCTGAGCACGGCTAAAAAACCTGAATACGTTTCAGATCTGCAGGGGGCACTTTCAGATTCTGAGACACGCTTTCTCGACAGCTGCGGAGCGCGTTACGCTGCACCCGTCTTGCGCTATGAAGAGCTGCGCGGCGTGATATTGATTAATCCCCCGCAAGGTGAAGCTGCTTTCAAGTCTGATGACGTGTTTTACCTGAAAGTCTGCGGCGAGCTTCTTGGTGCCATGGAATCACAGTTGCAGCTGATCGCCGGCGCAGAAGAAAAACGCGTTGCGTTCAGCCGCGCGCAGAAATATCACGATTATGCCGCTGAGTTCGTGGCCCGCCTCGGTCGCGCCGACAACAATGAACCTTTGAAAGATATTCTCGAAGACGAGCTCGCGCAGCATTACCCAGACGCTTCGCTGCTGCTGATGACCCGCGAAGATTTTTTTCTGCGCACGCACCTCGCGACAGGCTTTCAGCGCGATCACACCGCGCACCTCGAGGTCGGGCTGGTCGACAGTATCATTGAAAAGACCAAGCAGGGCCAGCAGATTTTCACGGCGGCCGATTTTGAAGAATCTGAAGCTTTTTCTTTTCTGGCGCGTTACCGACAGATCTACAGCCACAAGATTCTGCACCGCCAGGAAATTCTTGCGGTCGCTTTCATCGCAGAAACCGAAACCGAAAAAGTCACAGCGCTGCGCACGATGCTCGATCATTATGTGATGCAGAACCACACATCGAAGCTGCGCGACCATGCAACCGCTTCGTTGAACCATGCCGACAACCCGGTAATGGCGATCAGAAATTTTATCGCAGCGTGCGAAGAACACCTGCAGCGTTCAGACGAGCCTTTTGCCGTGGTGGTCTCTGACATTGCCAATTATACGCGCCTGCACAACCTGCATGGCGACAGTGTCGCGGCAGCAGTACGTGATTTTACGCGCCGCACGCTGCGCGAAATCATGGAATCACAGGATTTCTCAACCGAAGTTTATCACGGTCATTTCGTCAGCGTGCTGAGGCAAAAAGAGGCAGGCGATGCCTGGCGCATTTCACGCATGCTGCAGAAACAGGCTGCGAAACAGTACCCCGACGAAGACCTGCGACCGGTCTACCAGCACAAGATCTACGCAAGGCCGCATATCCAGACGATACCGTTTGAGTTGTTGTTTAAAGGTTAGTTTCGCGACGCGCCGCGGGCCGTGATGCTCTGCCCTTTTTGTTGAAAGCATGTTTCAGTTATTCGCTGCTGACTTGTGCCACTGTTTGACGCGCTGCCAAGAACTGCCTTCGATCCTGGGCTCTGGGTTGACGGCAAGAAGCTGATGGGCAAGAAACTTGCCGAGCTGCTCAGGCACCATATTAAAGAAGAAACAGCGAAGACGAGCCTTAAACCGGGCCTTGCGGTCATTCTCGTTGGTGCCGACGCAGCCTCACAAATCTATGTTGCGGGCAAAGAAAAAGCAGCCCTCGAACTGGGTTTCGATTCGCGCATCGTGCGTCTGCCGGCAGACGTGACGCAAGAGGCTCTTGTATCTGAAATTCACAGATTCAATCTCGACAACTCTATTCATGGCATTCTGGTGCAGCTTCCGCTGCCCGAGCACCTGAACGAAAGCCAGATTCTGCAGGCGATCACCGCTGAAAAAGACGCTGACGGCTTTCATTACCTGAACCAGGGCAAGCTCGCCGCAGGTATCGCCGCGACGTTGCCATGCACCCCTGCGGGCGTCGCCCTGATGCTGCGCGAACTCGTTGCGTCGAACGGTGTGCACCACGCTGACCTGATCGGCAGGCATGCGGTGGTCGTTGGCAGGTCAAATATCGTCGGTAAACCGATGGCTCAGCTGTTACTTTCGGGCCTTAATATGACGGTGACGATGTGCCATTCAAAAACGCATAACCTGCAGCGCTTCGTCGCCGACGCCGACGTGCTCATCAGCGCGACGGGTGTGCGCGGAGTGATTGACGAATCACAGATTAAGGCCGGCGCGATCGTTATCGACGTCGGCATGCACCGCATCGACGGAAAAGTGACCGGCGACCTGAACCTCGCAGCGATAGAAAGCCGCGTGAGCCTTTATACTCCGGTGCCGGGCGGCGTCGGCCCCATGACAATTGCGATGCTGCTCTATAACACTTATCAGAATGCGATGCGCGCAGCCGGCAACACCAGACAAATAGCCTGAGGCGATATGGCAGACGAAGTTAAACCATCTTATGAATTCGCGAACGCGCGCGAGCTGCTGCAGAGCTTCAGCCCGCTTGGCAGCATCGGTACGTCGGCAGGTGGCAACCCGATCTGGGGTAAACGTCTGGATGGCGGCAGTGGTGAACGTGTACTCTTTATCGGCGGCGTGCATGGTAACGAAACCGAAGGTATCGCAGCGACGAAAGGTTTTTTCGATGAATTCATTGTGAATGCCACCCCGCGGCGGGGTGCGCGCGAAGTGTTTTTTATTCCTGTATTGAACCCCGACGGGCTTCTGAACTTCTCAAGACACAACGGCAATCGTGTGGATCTCAACCGCAACATGCCGACTGCAGACTGGAAAGCCAATGAACCGGGTGAAAAATATTATTCAGGGCCTGCCGCCGGTTCAGAACCAGAGACGCAGGTTCTGCTGCAGGTTCTGAACGATTTTAATCCGCAGTTCATCGTTTCGCTGCATTCATGGAAACCGATGTTTAATGTGAATGGCCCCGCTCACGAATACGCAAGGCGCATGCACGCCGAGTTGCCCTATGAAATAACCGAAGACATCGGTTACCCGACACCCGGTTCGCTCGGCACCTATTGGGGTTGGGAGAAACAAATACCCACGATTACGTTTGAAATCGAACGCGGGCTGCCGCTCGACAAGGTATACGGCATCGTGCGCGGCGCTCTGTTGGCTGTTTGCTGACCGGTGAGCGCATCGACGCAGCTTCAGCTCTCTGGTCTGATTTCGCGTGTCAGGTCTTGCGGCACGCGGTATTCGGCAAACCTCACGCGTTTTTCATCGATGGCAGCTTTCAGCGATGATTCGTTGCGGTTCATTCGGCTGCCGCCTGATTTCACCTCAACAAACACCACTTCGTTTACCTCGCCCTGCGAGAGGCCGCTGAACACCAGAAAATCTACGGGTTTGCCGATAAACCGCGCTTCGGTCGGGTCGAACGGAAAATCAGGCAAATACGGCGCGAGCTGCTCGCTGAAGTTGCCGCCGATGATCTGGCGCGAGCGAGCGATGGCTGCCTTGCGGCGTTGCTCTTCGGCCTCGCCCCATTCGGCTTCTTTTCGGCGCAAAATTTCAACGTATGCGCTCTCTGCCCGGTAGCGGGCAAGGCGTATGCCGATGAGTAATCCTACAACCAGAAACAATATGCCAATAGAGAGCTGTACCAGCAGGCGCAGTTCAGAAAAATCCATCTAATTGCGCGCCCGAATCGGCAACGAGAGAAGACTCAGCGGGTCGGCCTTGGTGCCGTGAATGCTCAGA
>JAKQXK010000207.1 GCA_029561505.1 Spirochaetota bacterium
AGTTCGGTTTCGTTTAGTTTTTCAGACTTATCAAGAATCGTCTGTGGCACTTTGAGCATGCCGACATCCATCAGCAAAATGGCGAAAAGCATCTCGACAATCTTGGGGCGCGAGAAATCGAGCGCGATACCGAGCCGCGCTGCATACATTGCGCAACCTATCACGTGCTTGTAGACGTTAGGGTCGACGATGTAGTCGGCCACGAAGATGACAATAAGAGGGTTGTCGGTAACAAGGTTCGTGATCTCTTCGGCCTTGCTACGCACATCGTTCGACTGCGGGTTATTATTGCTGTTGATGCGCTCGTAGAAATTTTTCAGCACGACTTCAGTCGAAGCCGTCAGGTTATTGAACGAAGGTTTTAGTTTGATGAGATTCTTCAGGTCTTTTTTCAGATTCTCGATATCGAGCTTCTGCTGGCCATCCATGAAATCGGCCTCGTCTTTCTTCGACGCATAAACCGGTTCACCGGCAGAAAGCACCTCTTCGATTTTCCACTTATTCAAACGATCGAGGTCGCTCTGCGTAATAATAACGTTGGCCGCCGCGAGCATATTCGTGGGGTCAATATATACCGGTTTCGTGAACGACACACCCGGGCGCAAAAGTTTGACCTGAAAGCGGGTCATATATGAGTTTCGGTATTTGGCACCGTAATTTCAAGCATAATAGTAAAAACCGACCCTTGTTTCAATAACTGCTTCATAGTGCGTACTGCCGGCTGCCAAAGCTTATCGGCGAGACGCAAACCGTCTGCCAAAAAGCGCTAATTTGCCTCTTTTTTGGTGTCGTTCAGAAGATACGCATAAATGCGCGCCACTGCCAGATAAATATCTTTCGGGATAGCGCTGTTGACCCTCACCGATTTCAAAGCGAGCAGCAGTGACTCTTCTTGTTCTGTTTCAATCTTGACCCCGCGCTGTCTGGCGACTTCAACCAGATGGTGCGCGGCATCGCCTTCGGCATACCAGCGCACGACAGGTGCATTTTCACCATTGTACTCAAGGGCGCATGCCCTGAGTATTTCTCTCAACTTGCCTTGCGTGCGGGGGTCGATGGTTTAATTGACGAGGTTTGAAATAGTTTCAGGCCGCAGCTTAGAGAAGATGTCTTTGGTTTCGCTGAAATCTTTCATGATCTTTGAATTGTCGAGCGGCATTTCGCGGTCGGCATCGCCCGTCGCCGGCTCAAAAATACCTGCCGAAAGAATATTCTGAATCTGAATTTCTTTTTTAATCAGGTTATTGCGCAGATTTGAAACGATCTGTGCGGCTTCGCTGCGAAATTCATCCATATTCTGGCCTTCGCGCAGATCAACGCTCGTCGAGGGAAACTG
The DNA here is from genome assembly GCA_029561505.1 of Spirochaetota bacterium. Lineage (GTDB taxonomy): Bacteria > Spirochaetota > Leptospiria > Turneriellales > Turneriellaceae > Turneriella. Next base: position 1,337 of record JAKQXK010000207.1, read on the forward strand.
TTCGCTCATAAAACGCTTAAGCTCTTTCTGCCATGTTGAGCCTTCGTTCACCTGATTCAGAAAACCGATCTGAATCTGGCGCATTGAAATGCCCGTTTGCAGGTCACGAATTTCTTGCTGCAGACTGAACACCTTGCTGCGCATCGTGTCGAGATTCACCTGAGACTTATTATCTACTTTAACACCGTCAGCTGCCTTCTCAGCCGCTCTTGAATCATCGGTGCCCGCATTGAGCTGCGCGCTCTGGGCCCATTTCAGCATATCACTGCGCTTCACGTCCATGCGCGAACATGGCACGGCATATTCAACCTGTCAATACATTCGCAAGGGCCTCTATGCGGCCCTGAATATGGTCAACCGAGGCGTTCGGTGACCTGCTGTCTGAGGCGTTTTTTCATAGCGTCATCGCAGAAGGCCATTTCAATCGAGTTTTGCAGCAGCTCTTTGTGCTCCGCCTCGGTCAGGCCGAATTGTTCAATTGCCGTGTGCCATTCGTCATTCAGATCGATGTCCGAAACAGATGGGTCGTCGGTGTTAATCGTCACCCTGACCCCAGCAGCCTTAAGGCGCCTGAAGGGGTGTTCGCGATAGGTGGCGGCATTACCGGTCTGCAGGTTGCTGGTGAGGCAGACTTCGAGGCCAATGCGTTCATCTGCGAGGCGGCGCACAAGCCGATCGTCTTCGATTGAGCGAATACCATGGCCTATGCGGCGGGCATGAAACAGATCGAGGGCGTCATAAACCGATTGCGGCCCTGATGCTTCGCCTGCATGAATGGTGATCGGCACGCCGAGAGAATGCGCCCGGTCGAAAACGGGGGCGTATTCGCGGCATGCAAATTTCGATTCGTCGCCCGCGAGGTCGATGCCGCAGACGCCCCGCGTATGATATTTCTGGTACAGATCAACCAGATCTTGAACGTGTTGTGTTGGTGCGTTTCGAAGAGCGCACAAAATCAGCCTTACGGGTGAACCGTTGCCTTCAGCGAGGCCTTCGAGCACCGCCTCGGTTACCCCAGCAGCCGTGTATCTTTCGCCGGTAAACAGGTGGGGCCCAAAACGTGTTTCGAGGTAAATGACGCCGGTCTGCGCCATACGTTCGGGCAGTTTTTGTGCCTGCTGTCGCAAGAAATCGAGATCTTGTGCAATGTCATAAAAAAATTCAAAGACCGCCAGAAAATCGGTCAGACTATTGCAGTTTCTTGGAACGCGGCACCGCGCCGCGAAATCAGCAGGGCTGAGCTGCCCCTGAGGCAGATTGCGCCGCCGCGCCTCACGATAGAGCGCTTCTGTTTCAAATGCCCCGTCAAAATGGTGGTGTAAATCAATCATAACGAACGCATCGAATCTAACTACCTGAGGCGGTTGTGGCGAATAAAAAGTTGTGCCTCGTGGTAACCCTGGTCGAGCAGCCGCACAATCTTTTTCTGATCAAATTCATATTGCTGCATTTCAAGCGGCATTTTCGGACGCAGCAAAAACAGCTTCTTGGCCTTGCGCCTGCGCGAATTCGTGGCGCGCTGAATGGCGTCGTCGGCCTGGCTGCGGAAAAAGATACTCAGTGTGCGCAAGGCAATCTGCGCGGTATTCACAAGCGGGTCTTTGGGGTAGGTTTCGGGCTCCATGCTGATGGCGATGACGGCATCAACTTTTTTCGATTCGACGGCCTCAATCGGGGTGTTGCGAATGAGGCCGCCATCCATATAGAGTTCATGGCCGATCTGCACAGGCGGAAAAACCCCCGGAACTGCAGCTGAAGCCAGAATGAATTGTCTCAGTTCTGTGTCGTTCTTGGCGTCGCTGCCTGAAAAATAGTGAAGCTTGCCGGTATTCAGGCTGATTGCCGCGCAAATGTATTCGCAGGGTGCGTTAACGAGATCGGCAAGCCGTACATGCTCTTCGACAAGTTTTCGCTGCAGCTGGTCGGTGAGAAGCGACGGGCTTGCAGAAAAGAAAAGTTTCGTGAACGATTGAATCGTGATAAGGCGCTTCTGATCAATTTCTTGCCAGAACTTAACCATCGTGTCAACATTGCGCGTCGCTGTGAGATAACCATTGAGCGCCCCGATCGAGCTGCCTGCGACACAGCGCACGTCGAGACCAGCCTCGAAGAAGGCCCTGATCGCCCCGGCTTGATACGCACCGAGCGCAGCGCCGCCAGACAAAACCAGCGCATAGGTTCGTGCGCGTGGCAGGGGCGCAGGCTTCTTTGCGGGCTTATGCACTTTTTTACTCGGCTTCTTTTTCATATGGCGTTGATCGGGCATTCCAGCCTCTTTTTTAGGGAAATGCTTCGGCAA
>JAKQXK010000242.1 GCA_029561505.1 Spirochaetota bacterium
CGACCCAGTGATGCAATAGGGGGAGTTCGCAATTGTCCAGCTTTGGTTCGTGGTATAGGTCGTCGCACCGATCGGTGTCGCGCAGCCACCTGCGCCGAATGTTGTCGCCGATGCCGTGCCCTGCAGCAGGGTTGTCGCGGCGCTGTCCTTCACAGTCACACGGTATGAATGCACAGTCGCAGCGGCCAGGCCCGTATGGTAATAGAAATGCAGGCTGCCTGAGAAATTGGCAATCTGAGTATAGCTACCCGGTGTCTGCTCTTCTTCAACGATGATATCGAAGGCCTCAGGTATTTTCGTCCAGTTCAGACGTATTCTGTCGCTCCCGACGGGAATTGCCATCACGCGAAAGTTGGCGAGACCAGCCTGCGCCGCACTTTGAATATTTAATGGGCCGGATTCACCCTTAATCGTGGCGTCTGACTGCAGTGCAACACGCACTCTCAATGCATAGACTGCCACATTGTACGAGGCCGAAACCGTCAGCACACCGTTCACAAAACCCGATGCAGGCGAAGTGACCGTCAACGTACCCGATGCGCTCGATGGGGTAATCAATACTCCTGCATCATCGGGAGTACTAAATGAAGCTACAGTATTGCCATTCACATCCTTGGCGGTGATGGTCACGTTGAATGCGGTGTTGATCTGGGCGGTCGCAGGAATCGTGACAGCAAAATGGTGCAACGTCGGTTCGTTGTAGATAGTAATTCTATTGGATGCCCCAGAGACCGAAGAACCTGCAGCCGCCACCTGCAAGACGATGGAGTCAATGTTGCCGACACCAACGTTCGTGGTATAAGCGAGCGTGATGCGCGTCTTACCTTGCGACCATGGCTCAATCTGTGAGACATTGAGCGTGCCAGCGCCGCTGGCAGTTACTGTCAGCTGGCCATTGAAATTCAGATCGAGGGCGTTGATGTTTCGCTTTCGCGCAGCGACGGCGACGGTAAAGTTTTTGCCAGAGTTGACCAGTGATTCAGTCTCGACAGCCAAATAGGTATCACCTTGAAGAAATTGAAGTTTTAGTAACTGCTCGGTTGAAGTGCCGCTGCAGCGAGAAAGTAACAAAAAGATTAAAGCTCCCAGCACCCAGATATTTTCGCCGATTTTCTGAATTTGCGCCCAACACTGCATAGTGACGCCGAACACGGCCACATTTGGCCTCGGTCAAGACATAGGTGTGTTATCCGACCCCCCTAAACAGGGGGTCAGGCGCACCCTCAAAGAGTTGACGCCGATGACTTTCTCTAAGATACCCGCTACCGTGTCGAAAGCTGTTATGGCCTCTGCAGCGCTCATTTTTCTCTTGCGATCTGCATCCACATATGCTGAAGATAAACCTGCCGCCAGCCCGGCATCGCCCAGGATCGGTACCGTACAGCGCCGGGTACTCATCTTCGATTTTGAGAACCAGACGGGCAAGATCGAATTCGACTATCTCTCTGGCAGCATCTCGGACGCACTGGCCGACTCGATCAAAAAAACCGGTAAGTTCAGGCTGA
>JAKQXK010000244.1 GCA_029561505.1 Spirochaetota bacterium
GCTCGTCGTCGTCAAGGTTCGCCATGAGGTCTTCGAGTGAATTACCGCGCTGCGCCACACCCTTCTTCTGCAGAATCTGCGACACCATGCCTGAAAACCCGGCCTGCGATGCTGCAACGCCACTTTTGTCGGCCGCGTGGCCCTGGGCCTGCCCAGCACGGGGCGCTAGGTCACCCGTGGTCGGTCTTATGTGCGATGGCTGCACCTGCTGCATGCACGAGTATCGGCAGATTTGCCCTCGCAGGCAAGGCTTTTATGCTGGTTGCGACTCTCAACTACCGACGTTCAGATGATTAATTTTCGCGCGCCCTTCGAATATGACGCCTTCGTCGACCAGCAGGTTCGCAGCGACAATATCACCCATCACGCGCGCATTTTTCATCAGGTGCACAAAATCAAGGGCATAAATATTGCCGTCGACCCGGCCTGAAACGATGACGCTGTCGGCTTCGACGTTTGTCTTGACCTGGCCTGTCGGGCCAATGATCACCTGCGTGGTCGAGCGAACCGTACCGCTGACGATGCCGTCGACGCGCAGCGCACCGGTCAACTGAAAGTCTCCGTGAAAGCTGTCGCCCTGCCCCACATAACTCGAAATCACTGCAACGGCATCTGTTTGCTTCTTCATCGCTTTGGCTCCTGAAATTATGCGCCCGCCAGCGGCAGGTAAGGCATCGGGTTGACCGCTTCGACGCCGATGTGCACTTCGTAGTGCAAAATACTCTCGAAACTGTCGTCTGCGTGACCGACGTTACCAATCGGCTCGCCCTTGTTTACCTTTTCTTCTTGCGAAACTGTCACGACTTCAATGCCCTTGTAGACGGTTTCATAACCATAATTGTGGCGGATCTTCACCGTATATGTGAGATTTGCTTCTTTGTTGATGCTGACGACGATTCCCGGCGCTGTCGCTGCCACCGAGGCGCCGTGCGGCACCGCAATATCGACCCCGGCGTTATAGCCGACGTTCAGCCTGTGCGACATGCGTACGAACCCAAACGGATTGATAATATAACCCTGCACCGGCCAGATCGTTGGCGTATTTTTGAGAACACGTTCGCGCTTCTTGAGATATTCCTGAACCTGCCCGAGCGACCCACGTGAAATTTCCATGTCGTGCAGCATGCGGTTCATGAGAAAAATTTCGAGCGGAATCTTTTCAGGGTCTTTGCTCTCACGTGTCTTTTGCTGAAGCTCGGCGAGCTGCGCGGTAAAGCTGTCGTTCGCGCTGCCTGGCTTGTCATTGGTGCCTTTCGACAGTGACTGCAGCGAAGAGAGATTCTGCCGAATATCTTCATAAGATTTACTGAGTTCTATGATTTCTTGCCTGACCTTGGCAAACTGTACTTCAGCGTCTTTATGCGACACGCGCAGCTTATCGACCTCTTGAATCGTGCTGTTGTGGCGAATGACAAGAAACGCGCTCACCAGCACCACGAAACCCAATACCGAGGTTACGATAATCAGCGTGAGATTGCTGATATGATAGTTGCGAATCTTGAGTTCATTGTGCGGTATGAACATGAGCGTCAACCGCTCGTTGCGCTTCTTTTTGACCCAGGCCAGCAGCCTCTGCTGGCTCTTGGCGAGTCGGCCAATCGCCGGTGCCGCCATCTTGACCGTTGCTTTGCCCTTCATCGCCCACGCGCCGAGCCCCTTCGGGGCCGCTGTGGGGCTGAGCTCGACCTCAATTGCCGGCTTGCGCACTTTTTCGCTACCAGACTTTGCAGAACGCGTGGGCTTGTTTTTCTTCATGCTGGGCAAAAACCGCAATGTCAGGCTGGCAGCACTTTTTGCCGCGTCAAATGTAAAGCGGCCATCAGCCACCCCCACCTCATTTAGGCTTGTAGCGATGTTTCGCAGGCCAAGGCTGCCTTGATGTCAATCTGGCGTACCAAATTTACCCCGGCTTTTTTTGCTGTGCTCGTGCCGGTTTATGTGTCTGACTTGTTCTCAAAACTCTGGATTCTGAAGAACTTCACGACCGAGGGCCAAAGCGAGCCGGTGCTGGGCAATTTTCTGCACTTCACTCTGACCTATAATCGGGGTGGTGTTTTCGGTCTGGCGCAGGGTTATGCCTGGCTGTTCCAGATTCTTACCGGTTTTGCAATCCTCTTTTTGCTTTTCTACTATTACCGCAGCCCTGAAAATTCAAAGGTATTCTCGCTGGCG
>JAKQXK010000252.1 GCA_029561505.1 Spirochaetota bacterium
GACCTATATTCCCCCGTTCAGCGACTGGTGCCTGAGTGGCAAGGCAGTCTATCACGGTATCGATTTTAAAGTACCGAACACTCGCCGGCTGCCTCGCGTGGTGACGATTCACGATCTCAGCGTCTTCGAACCAGAGCTCAGCGACCCGAGATTTCAGCAGCGCGGCATGGACTATAACCGCTACCTCATCAACAGGCTAAACCCCGAACGTATCATTGTACCGACCGAGTTTGGCCGCGAACACATGTTGAAATATTTTCCCGCATCGCGAGACAAAATTCGCGTGATCGCACATGGTTCAGAGCAGGTAATGCGTACCGCGAACGCCGCAGCGGCCGATATTCCCGACGGCCTGCGCGAGACGCCGTTCATTCTCTGCCCCGGCTCGGTTGAAAAACGTAAGAACGGTGAAAGACTGATTGCCGCGTTTGAGAACTCTCAGGCTGCAAAACAAATGTCACTCATCTTCGCCGGCGGCAGGGGCTTTGGCCACGAGACAATTTATGCGCGGGCAGATGAGTCGCCGGCGCGCGATCGAATCACCTTTATGACGGGTCTCAGTTCAGCGCAGCTTATCGCGCTCTACAAGAAGGCCCTGTTCACGGTTTATCCATCGGTCTTCGAAGGTTTCGGTCTGCCCATCGTCGAAGCATTTGCTTTAGGCTCACCGCTTATCACGAGCAACATCGGTGCGATGGCCGAGGTCGCTGGCGACGCGGCGCTTACGGCTAACCCCTACTCTGTCGATGATCTCACAGCAGCATTAGACACGCTTGCGTCGAGTGCAGATTTGCGCACAGCTCTCTCTGAAAAAGGTAAAAAACGCGCAGGCACCTTTAGCTGGCAAACCGCGGCGGCCGCGACACGTGATGTATATAAAGAGCTGCAAGACTAAGAAAAGATTTAACCCACAAAGCACCCCGGGAGCACAGAGAAATTCATGGTATACGACGCCTTTCCCTTCTTCAACGAACTCGAACTGCTCGAAATTCGTCTGCACGAACTCGACCCCGTGGTCGACGTATTCATTCTCGCTGAAGCGCGCCATACTTTTCAGAAAAAGCAGAAGGAGCTCTTGTTTGAACAGAACAAGCAGCGCTTTGCAAAATTCTTGCCGAAAATACGCCATGTGATCGTCGACGAGCTACCGGGGTTTTTCTACAAATGGCGCAGACCAGACGCATGGGTTGTAAGCGATTACCAGAAAGGCCAGGTGGTGCGAGGACTTTTCGATGCGAAACCTGGCGACACGGTTATTTTTTCTGATGTCGATGAAATACCCAGAGCAGATGCGGTGCGCGCAGCTACAGTCAAACCTGGCATCACGGTCTTCGAGCAGCGGCTTTATGCGTATTATCTGAACAACATCTGCACCCACTACGACACGCACGGTGTCGAATGCGTCGCGCAATACAACGCGAACGGCCTCGGCTGGTGGCGCGGTTCGGTGATGATGAATTTTCAGGCATTTTCAAAAACAGGCAAATCGATCAAAAAGATGCGACTGTTACATGACTTACCTGAACCGCGGGTAAACGTTATGCGCGACGCGGGCTGGCATTTCACCTCGATAGGCGACGCAGAACGTATTGCTCTCAAACTCGAATCGTACGAGCACTCTGAAGCAAATACCGACGAAACCAAAAACCCCGCTTCAATGCGGCGGCGCATTCAAGAAGGCAACAGCATCTTTTTGGATAACAAAAGCCTGCACAAGATCGTGCCGCTCGATGAGACTTTTCCCAAATATCTCGTCGCAAACGCTGACAAGTTCAGGCACGTTCTGGGTTAGACACCATTGGTCATAAACACCCTGCTGCGACTGCCATAGGCATCTTGAATTCTTAGTGTGCCCGACCGTGAGTGCTGACCGACTTTCCCGACCGCTTTCAACGCTGCTACCTACTGACGAAGTGCGCGCGAGACCAGTCTTGGCTGCGCTTATTGTTGCTTTCGCAATCTTCTATCGTGCATAGCTGTACAACACCAATACAGATTTTAGCGCTTTAGAGGATTGAGGTGAAAAATTGTGCGCTAGTTTCAATTGAGTTTACCGCTCGCGCTGAAATTGAGGTTGTCCGTCCATGAAAGCCCCCGTAGGTTACGTAGTCACCGCTTTCTGGAACAACTGCCATCTCTCAAGGCGATTCATCGAAACTTTACATGAACGCTCACATTATCTTTGGCATCTCGTTGTCATAAACAACGGCTCGACAGATGATACAGCGAGCCTCAGCGCCTACTTGACAGAGCTTAAACACCCGCACACGTGGATAGATAACCGAAAGAACCTGGGTTGCGCCAAAGCATGGAATCAGGGTATTAAACTGGCCCTCAAAGCAAATGCGCCGATTATCGGCGTACTCAACAACGACCTAAAATTTTCAAAGGATTGGGATCAAGGTCTAGTCAGCTTCTTGCAGAAGCATGGAACCGAATTTCCGGTTGTAAGCCCCTATACAGATGAGCAGCCAGAGTCAGGGTTCGAACAAAGGGCGGCCCGATTCATAGCCCGCAAATGGAACCAAAATCATTTTCGCCGCAAACAAGGCTCTGAGGCACTTTTTGTGAGGCCAGCAGTGTTTGAGAAGATAGGTCTGTTCGACGAACGCTTTTTTGTAACCTATGAAGATGCTGATTTTTATGT
>JAKQXK010000254.1 GCA_029561505.1 Spirochaetota bacterium
CATTAAGAATCAGGCACTGCCTGGTAAGGTGAATCTCAGGGCAATTCGAGGCGCCAAAAGGCTATAACAAATAGGCGATCTTCACAGCGGTTGCTGCGACAAACAGAATAAACAGAAACAGCAGAATTTTGCCGGCGTCGAACGCAGATGACACCAGAAAAGCGACGCATAACAGTGCAAATGCGAGTGCAGGCAAGGCAATTTGCAGTGTGCCGGCAAAATCTCTTGCAATCGCCTTGTAATCGCCGCTGCTGACGATCTTGTATGCCGTTGTCAACTCGGCTGAATAGAAATATGCGAGCCCCGCGACGGTGAGCCAACCCATGATTTTGCGGCTGACCGGCAAACCAACGCGAAACGTCAGAAGAAGTAGCGCGAGGGCGCCTAAAGCTAATGCGGTTGCGATGCCAGTTGCCATGTCAGTGCGTGATCAAATGCAAACCGCAAACTCGCGAGCACACCTGTGATGTCTACCTGTTTTGCGGCGGTCTGCGAAAAGGCAGTACCGTGGTCGGGCGAAACGCGCAGGCGCGGCAACCCCAGCGTCGTGTTTACCCCTGCCATACCCGCGAGCGCCTTGAAGGGTATCAAACCCTGGTCGTGGTAGTTGGCGAGAACGAGAGAATATTGCGAGAGCACGTGCCGGGTAAACACCGCATCTGCTGAAACCGGACCTTCGACGATAATGCCCTGCTTCGCCAGAGACTCGATTGAGCGCACCACAAACTCTTCTTCGTTGCCGATGCGGCCATTTTCACCGCAATGGGGATTCACCCCGCACCAGGCCATCTTGCCCGCTGGCTTGAATATCGCGCCGAACTGGCGAAGCGCCAACGCCAGCTCGGCGACTTTGATTTCATATAGTTTGCGCGGCACCAACGCCAATGGAATATGCTCCGTAAGAGGTATGACCGAAAATTTCTTGTGGTACATGCACATGAAAACCCGCGTACCGAATGCCGTCGCGAGTTCGCCTGTATGGCCGTTGAAATCCACACCGGCTTTCATAATTAGCTCTTTCGAAACCGGTAAAGTGACGAACGCCGAAGAATTGTGGGTGTGAAAGATCTTCAGTGCTTTTTGAAACGCATGCCACGAACGCAGCGCCACCAGCGAATTGCCCTTGCCGGGTTCAACAACCTTGCCCGCAGCCACGGACAAAAATAGCGGCTTCTTGATTTTTTTATCGGCAAGCGCCAGATCAATGGTTTCGGCCTTGGTAGTGTAGGGTATAGTGTGAAAATATTTCTGCAAGAATGCCGCATCGCTGGCATAACTATCGCCGACGACGACGAGACGTTTTATGTCATAACGATTCTGCGCCGACTTCGGAAACAGCCGTGAGTAACCGGCGATAATTTCTTTGAAGGCGTACCAACCGGCCCCCGCGGCATCACCCTGCGAAACAATAACCGGCGCCGGTGAATTCAGCGAAGCGATGTGAGCGAGACCCTGAAGCGAAGTTAGCGGGCGTCGGCCTTGTCTTTATCGGGGCGTGCGCTTTTCGGAAACAGCATATTCTCATTGAGGTTGTCTTTGAGGTATTCAGCTTCGATCACGTCTTTAGCAGAAGCTTTGAGATCGTTCGCGATGACGCAGCGGCCCTCGAGAATAACGCCGTTCTGAATAATCAGCTCTGGCGTTTTGATATCACCAAAAATTTTTGCCGTCGGCAGCAGCATCACGCGGCTTTTCGCGGCGATGTTACCGATGATGACACCCTCGACGAATACAGAGTTAGCGGCTACGCTGGTCTTGACTTTGCCGGTTGTGCCGATATAAAGCTGATCTGCCTGCAGTGCACGGCCTTCGAACTTACCGTCGATCTTGAGGCTGCCGTTGATATAGAATCGGCCCGTAAAATACGAGTTTGCCCCGATGGTTGAATTGGTGATTTCTTGCGAGCTTTTAACGAGAGCCATGGGCTAGCATCAAATTTCGGCTTACGCCGTCATTTGAAATTCAGTGCCAGCCTGGCGGCTGGCAAATCTGCTGCGCGTTTCACAGGGCGCTTTGCGCCCTGTGAAACGCGCAGCGTACTTTCAGACTAACTCTACTGTTTGGCCATGGTCGGGCACCATCGCGTGCCAGCCGAATTTGTCGATCAGGCGGCGGCGCAGTTCATCTGAGGCAACGGGCTCACCGTGCGTGACAAAAACGCGTTTTGGACCAATATTGCAGGTTTCGAGCCAGCCGAGAATCTCACCGTAATCAGCGTGCGCAGAGATATTCTCTAGTTCACGCACCTGAGCGCGTATAGTGACATAATCACCGTGTATCTTGATCTGTTCCGCGCCGCGCTGCAAGGCTTCGCCGCGGGTACCGGCAGCCTGAAACCCGGTCAGCAAAATCACGTTACGCTCGTCGCCGGCAAAAGCCTTGATGTGGTGCAGCACCCGGCCACCAGTGAGCATGCCGCTCGCAGAAATTATCAGCATCGGCCCGCTCTGTTCGTTCAACCAACGTGACTGCTCGGGTGTTCGCACGTATTCGACAATGTTGCATGTGGCGTTGCAATCCTCAACGCTGAGGCGGTGCAGCTCACGGTATTTCATCAACAGGTCGCTCGCGTTTTCTGCCATCGGACTATTCAGGTACATGGGAAACTCAGGTATGCGGCCGGCTTTGCGCAGCTCGGCGAGGTAATACATGAGAATCTGCGCGCGCCCAACGGCAAACGCGGGAATTATAATCACTCCGCCACGCGCATGCGTCTCACAGATTATTTTTTCAAGTGCGTCGGCAATATTTGTCTTCTGGTGCAGGCGATTGCCATAGGTCGATTCAAGCACGAGGTAATCTGCCCCGGGCAACTTTGCCGGCGGGTAAAGCAGCGGATCTTGCATGCGGCCGATGTCTCCCGTGAAGGCAATTTTGCGTTCGCCGCACTGCAGAATAATTTGCGCGGCACCGAAAATATGCCCAGCATAGGCGAGCTCGAAAGAGACATCGTTGCCGAGATTCACGCGCGAGTCAAAAGGCACCGGTGAAAAATACCGCAATGCTTCTTCAGCTTCAGCCTGAGTAAAGAGCGGCAGCGCGGGGGAGTGTTTTGTTTTCTGTCTCTTGTTGAGATACGCGGCCTCTTCTTCCATCAGATAACCAGAGTCGGGCAACAGAATCTTGCACAGTTCAAAGGTTGCCTCTGACGCGTAGATTTTTCCGCGAAAGCCGTCTTTAATGAGCCGCGGTATATAACCCGAATGGTCGACGTGCGCATGCGTCAAAACAACTGCATCGATCTCAGAGACGTTAACGGGCAGCGGGTTCCAGTTGCGCACGCGCAGGGTTTTGAGCCCCTGAAACAAACCGCAGTCGATAAGAATCTTCTGGTTTTCATGGCGCACCAGGTATTTTGACCCGGTAACGGTACCGGCCCCCCCAAGAAATTCGATGCTCGTCTTCATACCCGGTAAGGTTTGTGTTTGAACCCTCTGGCGCAAAGAGAATAAGCAGATTGGTGGCCGCCCCCAGACATCAACGTCAGACTGCACATCTGATGCAACGCATATGCGCCGCACAAAAGTATAAGGCAATATTTCTTGCCAGAATGTATGCCGGGCTCGTATATTGAAAGAACTTATGAAAGCACATCCCATCGCGACAGAGCTCGATATTCGGGAACGCAGTGAATATTTTCGTGGCCTGCTGCTCATCATGGCGGCCGACGGCGATCTGCACGAGATGGAAGAGCGACTGGTGCGCGAGGCGGTTAAACCCTTTGGTTTCAGCGAAGAATATATCGATGAAAGTATTCACGGCATACTCAAGAATTCGCATGTGAGCCATGAACCACCAAAGTTCAGTAACAAACGCAATGCTGAAAAATTTCTGACCGATGCGCTCGATATCGCTTTTGCCGATAACGAGCTGCACGAGCGCGAAGAGCATTGGCTGAGGGCCGCCGCCGAGGCGAACGCCATCGATTTACATTGGTTGCGTGACGAAATAGCGCGGCGCGAGCGTTAAGGCACTTCAGCTCAAAGACCATCTACGCATTGACGCTCTGCCTGACGGCTGTGCCGTGAGCCATGAGCGCCTTCGCACACATTAAGACGAACCCACCGTTCGCAACAATAGCCGACCTTTGGGACAAGCGAACCGAAGAGCGCAGCGATAAGACTTACCTGCATTTTCAAGACCGCGGCGACAGCTACGGCAGCATGCGCGCGGCAATTGCGAGAGCTGCTGGCATGCTCAAAGGTCTGGGCGCAGAAAAGGGCGACCACGTCGCGTTGCTGATACCCAACTCTCCCGAATTTTTATACCTGTGGTTTGGCGCGATGACGGGCGGCTTCACAGCCGTGACTATCAACACTCTGCTCAAGGCCGAAGAGCTCGAGTTCATCATCAATGACTGCGACGCGCGCATTCTCGTGACCACCCCCCAGTTTCACAAAGCGCTCGAGCCGGTCTGGTCAAAGCTCACGGCCATTCAGCACGTCGTGCTTACAACCCCCGATGCGGATTTTCCACAGACACGAGACCTGACGACTGAGCTGGCAGCGGCAGCTGAGTTTACAGCAAGTGATTTGGCCGGCGGTGACAAAGCTTCGATGATTTATACATCCGGCACAACGGGACACCCTAAAGGTGTGCTGCTGACCCATGCGAATATTCTCTACAACAGCTATGTTACGCACCAGATGATCGATCTTGAGCCTGCCGACACGGCGCTCTGCATCATGCCCCTGTTTCACGTGAACGCGCAGATTGCTTCGATGATGTCAACGCTGTGGGCTGGGGCTACGGTCGTGCTCGAAGATGGCTTTAAGCCGCGTTCGTTCATCGACACGCTCAAAAAATACCGCTGCACGACCTTCAGCGGGGTGCCCACTATTTATAATTTTCTGAACGAACTCAAAGAAGCCGAGGGGCAAGATCTGTCATTTCTGAAAGCCTGCATCTGTGGTGCGGCACCGATGCCGGTTGAAGTTTTCAACCGCTTTGAAGAAAAATTTAAGGGAAAAATCATCGAAGGTTATGGTCTTTCAGAGGGCACATGTGTTTCGTCGCTGAACCCCCTGAGGGGCGAGCGCAAGATTGGGTCGATTGGCCTTTCGATCGCAGGTCAAGAAATGGCAGTCGCAAACGCCAACATCGAGGGCGCGAATGATTTTTTGGCCGATGGCGAAGTCGGCGAGCTCGTCGTGCGCGGACCCAATGTGATGCAGGGTTATTACAAGCGTGACGAAGCCAACAAAACAACAATCGTCGACGGCTGGTTGCACACGGGTGATCTCGGCTACCGCGACGCCGAAGGCTATTTCTACATTTCAGGCCGCAAGAAAGAAATGATCATTCAGGGTGGTGAAAACATTTACCCGAAAGAAATCGAAGAGGTGCTCTATAAACACGAATCAATTTCTGAATGTGCGATCGTCGGCATTCCTGATAAAAAATACGGTGAGGTGGTGGGCGCCTTCATCATCGCAAAAGACGGCGCTGCACTCACCGCCGCAGATGTGCGCAATTACCTGCGCGAAAAAATAGCCAACTATAAAATGCCGAAAGTAATCGAGTTCGTCGCAAGTTTCCCGAAAACCGCAACAGGAAAAATACAAAAAAACAAAATCGCCGACGCTTACAAACAACGGACGACTGGCGCATGAAATTTTTCATACCGTTCATCTGTTTTGCCATTCTGGCGCAGAACCTGTTCGCTGCAGAGCTGCCGGTGGCGCGTAGCCCGGTCGACCAAAAGATGCTGCGGGCGATGCGCGATTATTTTCATGAAGAGAAATCGGCTGCAAAAATGGCCATCTTTGGTTCTGCACTTGCGGCTGGCGCGGGCGCCTATCTCACCTCGCAATCTGACATGGGTCGGGGCGCGGGCTATGCCCTTATCGGTCTCGCGCCCGTGGCGCTCATTGTTGGCGGCACGGTTTATTTTCGAACGAACAGCCAGCTGCGCCGTCTCGAAGATCAACTCGAACTGGCGCCAGACGCATACCGGCGCGAAGAAAGCATTCGCATGCAAAAAGTGAACCGACAATTTCAAATTTTGCGCATCGCGGAGTACTCACTTTTCGGCATTGGCGCACTCACAGCGGGCATAGGCGCAGCGAGAGGCGCAGACCTGACCACTGGTGTGGGCATTGGCGTCATGGTCGACGCAGCGCTGATGCTGCTCTTCGACCATTTTGCCGAGGTACGCGCGCAGGCATACGCGCAGCGCATTACTGAATTCGGTTCTGCTGCAAGAACGGTAGACGTTGTGCAGGGTTTGAGATTAAGTTTTACTTTTTAGGGGCAGCTTGCGCCTGCCCCTAAAATCAGATAGAATACTCAGAGCTCTTGATGGCTTTTTTGCCATCGAAAGCACCTGTCTTGAGCTTACGCGCAGCTGAGTCGAATTCATAGACTGCCCGCAACATCTGGCCGTTGATGTTACTGCTCTTGACCAGCGTGACGTTCGCGCCATCGTTCACCATCTGGTACGACACACTGCGCACATCGCCGTTGATCGCGACCATTTTGGTGAAGCTCACCTGACTATAGACCTGCCCGGGTGCCGCGCTCGCCGAAACGTTGCGCAAGAAATTCTCAACCTGCCTGTCGTTTGTGAACGAGACGTCGCAGAAGAATGCCGGCATCGCCGCATTGCCACTGGTCATGCCGGCGAAAACTGCCTGCATTTCACTCTGGTGCATTGCTAACAGGCGTTGCAGGTCATTCACCGGCCGGTGTCGCGGCCCGGCAGCAACGGCGCTGGCAGCAAAGGCGAGAAATACGAAAGATCGGATTATTTTCATGCAATAGCCTCCCTTGTAATGGGGAAAGTTATCGAACATACTCTCGGCCGGCAAAAAAATTTCAGCCCCCCAAAATTGGGCCAAAACCTGCGTCCCCCGACAAGAGAGCCTTGAGGCCAGAACCTGAATTGCGCACAACGCAACGCTACAGAACCCAATAAATCCTCATGCGTTTCAGCTTTCGGCCGAAGATTAATATATGAAAACCCAGATTATGTCCCGCTCGCATGGAGGCGTAGGGTCTGACGCTGCCCAGGATGGCATCTTTGCGTCAGACTTAGGTGCAGGGTCTGCGTCGCCGACCCAGGCGCATGAAAGCGTAGGGTCTGACGCTGCCACAACCACAGCCGCGCATCTGCCCGTGGGTGAACTCGTTGAGGTACTGCGCGACCAGCTGGCAGCGCACCACCGGCTGTTGCAACTCGAAATGGCCAAACGCGAGGCGATCATCGCGCGCGACGGTGAGCTGCTGAAAAAATCGGCGAGCGAGCAGGCAAACGAGCTGCACCGCATCGACCTGCTCGAAAGCCGCAGAAATAAGCTGGTCGGCAAAATTCTGCCGGGGCAGGCAGACGCCGCCCTCGCTGAAATCATGGAAGCTGAAACGGTGACTGCACCCGAAAAGCAAGAGTTGGGGCGCTACCTCTCGGCTCTGCGTTCGGCGTTGTTCGAACTCAAGAAAATGAGCGAAGTGAATGCGCGCATGTTGATTGATAGCCGCGATCTTTTTAAGGCGATGATGCTGAGCCTCGCTGGCCGGGGTGAGGGCAATGAGCACAAAGTGTCGCGACCGGTGCTCGTCGACGCAAACTGCTGATACGTATAATCGGGTGCTGCAAAGGTAACAAAGAGGAGACTATATGCCATCTACATTCATGGGAATAGAAATCGCGAAACGCGGTATCTCGGTGCACCAGCAGGCGCTCACGACAACCGGACACAATATTTCAAATGCCGACAACAAGAACTATTCACGCCAGCGCGTTGACATGGAAACCATGCACCCACTTTACGAGCCTTCGCTGTCGAGGGCATCGGGAGCAGGTCAGCTGGGTCAAGGCCCCAAAGCCGGTGCGGTCGAACGTTTGCGCGACGAATTCGTCGACGGCCGCATTCACAACGCCGAACAAACAAAATCACAATGGGAGACACGCGAGAAATACCTTCACCAGATCGAAGTTGTCTACAACGAACCTTCTGATGATTCGTTGCGCGCACAGCTCGACCGCTTCTGGCAGTCGTGGCACGAGCTGTCGCAGTTTCCCGAAGAGATGAGCCACCGCGAACTCGTGCGCACCCGCGGGCGCGAAGTGACATTTCGCACGCGCGACACTTTTCAGAAACTGAGCGATCTGCGCCGTCAGGCAGATTTCGAATTTGAAGTGACCGTCGGCCGCA
>JAKQXK010000265.1 GCA_029561505.1 Spirochaetota bacterium
CAAAGGCGACCCTCACGATCTGGGCTTTGGCGGCGAAAACCACTGGATCTACCGGTCATACGACCACGATGCGAATTTTCACTCTTCAGCAAGTTGGATTCAGCAGGGCGAGGCAGCCGGGGCATATCTTTCTTTTCCGTCGCTGAAGAATGCCGAAGCGAAGTCGCACACGGCAGAAATTATTGCTTTTACCGACTATGCCTTTTTCGAGCGCTGGAAACAGCAGCCATGGAAAAAGCGCGACGAAGAATACAAGCAGCTTAAAGAAGAGATTGCAGATTCTTTGATCGCTTTTGTCAATAGCCACTACCCCGGTTTTAAAGATATGGTTGAGTTCAGAGAGCTTTCAACGCCAATCACGACTGAACATTTTGCATCGCACCCGCGCGGCAGTATTTACGGTGTCGCGTGCGTGCCAGAGCGTTTTGTCTCAACTTCGTCTCCGTGGTGCAACCCAGTCACGCCTTTCAGCAATCTTTACCTCACGGGTGCCGACGTCTCTTCGCCTGGAGTTGCGGGAGCCATGATGGGGGCAGTCGCAGCGCTGACCCAAATGCCCGGCGGCTTCAAGCTGCTGGACTTAATGCGCATGGACGCGCCAAAGTCCGCAGCTGCCAGGGAGGGCATCTGAGCAGCGGACTGATGCGCATGCAGGTGAAAACACTTGACGTAGGCGTCCCAACCGAATTGAGGGTGACATAATGCCCACTGATCCCAAGAAGTACGAAGAAACGGATGAGCAGGCTCTTTGGGAAGAGTACAAAAAGGGTCGCGAACCCAAACTGCGTGAATATTTCATAAAAAAATACGCTCCGCTCGTCAAGTATGTGGCCGGCAAAGTGGCGGTCGGCATGCCGCACAACGTCGAATTCGATGATTTGGTGAGCTATGGTACCTTTGGCCTGCTCGATGCGATTGAAAAATACGATCCTTCGAAAGAAGTCAAATTTAAAACCTATGCAATGACGCGCGTACGGGGCGGTATTTTCGACGAACTGAGAAATGTCGACTGGATACCCCGCTCGATTCGGCAGAAGGCGAAGCAGGTCGAGAAGATTATTCTCGAACTCGAGAATCGCATGGGCCGAACGGCAGAAGACGAAGAGATCGCGCATGAACTTGACATCGATATCGACGAGTTTCATGAGCTGATGTCGAAGATTTCAGGCACGTCGCTGATCTCTTTGAACGACGTCTGGCACGGCAACGACGAGAACGAAGAGATGGTCTTCGTCGATACCCTTGAATCGCCCGAGGCACTGAACCCCGATACGATTGTCGAGCGCGAAGAGATCAAGAACATGATCGTTGAGTGCATCAAGAAGCTGCCCGATCGCGAGAAAAAAGTCATCGTTCTTTATTATTATGAAGACTTAACGTTGAAAGAAATCGGCGAAGTGCTTGAAGTGACCGAATCAAGGGTCTCGCAGCTGCACACGAAAGCGATTATGCGGCTTCGCGGCCGTCTGTCGCAGATGAAAAGTCTGATGTAAGGTATTTTTATGCGGGCGTATAGCATGCACCCGAATAAAAATACCTTAAAATGATACATCCTTCGAAAATCATAAAAGAACTCGGCATTGCCCCGCTCAAACGGCTAGGCCAGAATTTTCAGGTCGATGTACACGCTGTCGAAAACGTTGCCGCGCATATCGACCCCGGTGCGCGCGTGCTCGAGATCGGGCCTGGTTTAGGGGCCTGGACAGAAGTTTTTCTGGCGCGCGGACACGAGATGGTGCTTGTAGAAAAAGACCGCACGCTCGCGCGCAGACTCGGCGAAATCTACAGGGACAACCCAAAGGTTACTGTCATCGAAGGCGATTTTCTCGGGCAGCAGCTCGCAGCAGAGCCGCTGAAGAGCTGCACCGCGGCAATTGGCAACCTGCCGTTTTATGTGACCGCAGACCTGCTGCTGCGCGTCATCGTCGACGCTCAGCAGATTCGCCAGGCGCTGTTTGGCATTCAATGGGAGGTCGCCGAACGTCTGGCTGAACGCCAAGGCTCGTCGCTGGCGGTCGCGCTCGCGAGTCAAGGCGATATCGGCATTGCCGGTAAAATCGGGCGCAATAGTTTTTTCCCCGTGCCAAACGTCGACGCGGCAATTATTCGTTTCGAACGCAAGGTCAGCACACCCCGCCCTCACCTGCGACTGCTTCTCAAAGCAGCCTTTTGGGGCAAACGCAAGCCGCTGCGCTCTGCGCTGAGCAAGAATCCCTTTTTCGGCGAAGAACCGCATGCCGCAGCGTGGCCCAAAAGACTCGCCGCTCTGCCAGAAAATTTCGCGGCATTGCTGACAAAGCGTGCTGACGATCTGAGCGCGACAGAATTCTGTGAACTTTATGACTACCTGACCGCAGACCGATAAACCGCCCATGGCTGAGTCGCGCTGCCCGCACAGCGAATACTTGACATGCTGCGCGGTGTTTAACAGTTGTTGAGATTCCGATGCAGACTATCGCGGAGCGCAGCGGCGCCAATCAACAGGTTACCCCGGGGCAGACAATTGCGGCTAAAGGCCAGGTGGTCAAGGCCCTGATCATTCTGCAGAAAGGTCAGGCAACGGTACACAGCGTTGAAACCGGCCCGGTCGGCCAGCCGATTATGCGCCCGCTCTATCAGGTCAACGCGCCGGCAGTTCTGGGTGGGGCCTCGCTGTTTTCGCAGGCGCGCAGCCACTTTCAGATCGTCACTTCTGCACAGAGCGAGATCAGCGTTTACCCGAGCAACAAAGAGTACCTGCTGAAACTGATCGCCGCAAAACCCAATATTGGCGTACTCGCGCTGAAATCTGTCTACAAAGATCTGACCGATCTCGAAGCAAAACTTGACCAGGCCGAACAGGTGCGCAGCCAGCTTGAGGCGTATGAACTAGGCTTTTCCATTTCTTTAAGCGCGCTGATGCCCGACAAATTTCAGGGCGATAACAAGGGCGAGGCGGCATTCACTGACCCGCTTCTGCCCGTTGCCCGGCGCCAATTGGCCGATTTTTCAGAACGGGGAGGCAAAATTGTAAAGCCTCTGAATATCAATTTTCTGCGGTCAGCCAAAAATCAAATTGAAAGCGTCTCAGAAAAAAGATTCGATACGCTGCCGACCCAGCTCGTTCGCCGATTGCTCAACCTGCCGCCCGATGCCCTGAGTCTCATAGCCACGCGTGACGCGCAGCTTCTGCACACTGCCGCTGAATCGCTGGCCGAAATTCTGACCGCAACTTCGCGTGAAATCGAGCGATCGCTCTCGGCGATGCACCAGTTCTTGCAGCGCATGCTCGTGGGTGATTATGCCTGGCTCGCGAAATTTTCTCTTCAGGCCGAGCTGATGGAGACAAACACCAACAGCGCGGCGCGTGAAGATATTCTCGCTTCGTGCGGCTTCTTTAACGAGGGTTTCTCGGCACTGCGCGACAAACTGCTGAGTTTTGCTGAAATCGCTTACCCACCCTACCCCCAGGCCGCACTGCAGAAGATACAGAAAGCTGCCAGCGAATCCAGCGCGCCAAAGCCAGCTGCCGCAGCATCGGCCAATGCGGCGACGTCGGCTTCGGGAGCAGACTTGAGCGAATTTCAGGGCTCTGTCGACAAGATTCTGCAATGGAGCGAAGTGCCGCCGGAGAAAATCGCTCAATTCAAGAAAGACTGGGATACGCTTAAAAAATTCAAGAACCCCCTCGACGGGTCTGATGATGATGTACGCAAGCTGCGGCGTCGCGTAAATCTGCAGTATTGGGAAGTCTTCGAGCGCGCCATTCTGAAATTTCTCAAAAAGCGGTCTGACCTGCCTAAATATATGCGGCTGTTTTTTGACTATGGTTTCATGGATGAGACCCAGCTCGATGCCGAACACATCACCACACTCGCAACTGCCAGTTACGGCACTGGCGATGCCTGGTTGCCGATCTACACAGTGACAGAATGGCTTGCGGCGATTTATGACCGCAAAGTCACGACGAGCATCAGCGAAATGGGGCTGACTTTTTTTGAGACACTGCGGCAAGACCCTGCGAACCGCGACAAAAAATGGCGCAAAGAGTCTGATCTGCCCCCCGAAGTCAACTCACCTGAAGCCCGGGTAAAATTCGAGATAAAAGAGATGCTGCAGATGAACTGCCGGCTCTGTTCGGGCAATATCTCAAGCCACCTGAACATTCTCACGCGCCACCAGATTACACAGTCGCTCGCGAAAGTGATTATCACGAAAGACACCGTCGTTGAAGAAGTCAAAAAAATTATCCAAACCGATTTTGGCGCATTTCACCGTGAAGTTCTGTACACGAACGAGGCGATGAATATTCAGCGTGAGTTCATTCAGGTGCAGATTACACCAAACATCGTGCTCGTGCCGTCGATCGGTACAGTTATCCAGTTCTGGCAAGACCGCGAGGGCAACGACCGTATGTCGCGCGGCAGGCTCATCGGCCCAATCATGGCGACAGCCGACCTGCACATGATGCTGCTGCGGGCCATCGGCACCTATCGCTGGGAAATGTGCAAAACCACCATGGGCCCTGACTGGAACAATATCTCTGTTTCGTCGCTCACGGCAGACTATACCGATTACGTACAATTCTTCTACAAGAGCAAAGAGCTCTCAGAAGAGATTAAAGAGAAGCTCGCAGAAGACATGAAACGCTTTCGCGACGACCGTGCACGTTTTGTGAATGACTACACGGTTTATATGCGATTCGAATCAGAAGGTTCGCAGCGCATGAACCGTGTGTCGCGCAAGATATTCACAAAACACGTGCCGTTTTCGAAAGAGATCAGGGAGCGTTTGCTCAAATTGCCGAGCTATACCGATGTCGTTCAGAAATCCATCAATATCAGAAAGAAAAAAGCGAACGAACTGACTCCTCGTTATACAAAATACGAACGCGAGAACAAGACACTGCCGAAAGAACTGGTTGAAACCCGCAAGTTCTTCAATATGGAATACTGAACGCGCGTTCAGCAAGCGCCCACCACTGAAACATTGTACAAGGTTATTTGAAAACCTTTGACAATTTTTGGTTTACCGGCTGACTTTTTATTATACTTTAACCAAATGGTTAAGAGTATAGCGACCTATCTGACAATTCTCATGGCAGCGGGCACCGTAGCTGCTGCGCCAGTTACCATCAGCGGCCGGGTTTTTAATGAAAGCACCGGCGAAGCGCTCGAATTCGGCACTGTAGTTATACCCGAGGCGAAATTCAAGTCACGCGTAAACCCTGACGGAACCTATTCGGCGGCTGTGCCCGCGCCCGGTGAATATACCGTTCAAATCAGTTCGCCCGGCCTCAAGAATCTGACAGAAAAAATACGCTTTGAAAAAAATCTGAAACGCGACTTCAGGCTTGCGCTACCCATTACGCGCACGCAGACCGTGAAACTGCGCGGCGAACGCGACATTCAAAGCCTCAGCCGCAATACGCTTTCGGTTGAGCAGCTGAAAGAAACCCCCGCGACCTTCGGTGATGCCATTAACGCGCTGGCGACGCTGCCCGGCGTTGTGCGGCCAGGTGGTTTTTTCGGCCCGCTCGTGATTCGTGGCGCCGACGACAAAGGTAACCGCTATTTTATCGATGATATTCCGGTGCCAAACCCACAGCATTTCGGGGGATTACAATCGATCATTTCCAATGACCTGATGCGAGAAGTTGACCTCTATTCTTCTGCTTTTCCGTCGCAGTTCGGTGGTGCCGTTGGTGCGATCATCGACATACAGACGGTCGATGAAGTGAAACAATTCGGCGGCGTGGTCGACGTTTCACTGATTTCATCAAATTTTCTTCTTAAGAACAAGTGGGGAAAAACCACCGGTGGCGAAGTGCGCATCTCATCGGCAGCCCAGAACGAAGAGTCTGCCCCCAACCCGCTCGGCGTTATGCCGTTCAAGCCTCAAAAGTCAGGCCCGACCGGCTACTGGATCACGTCGGGACGCATAGGATATCTCACTCTGCTGGTACCACCCATCTACAAACTGATTACCGGCAACACAATCGATCGTTTGCCTGAATATTATGACTACCAGCTTAAGGGAAAAGTATTTCTCGACGACGCCGGTAAGCACGCGCTGACCGCCCTTGTCTTTGGCAGCTATGACACGCTCAAATTCACGCGTAACCTAAGCGCCGAAGAAAAGGCGAAGCGACGCGAAGAAGGTCAAGATCCGATTCTGTCGAATTTTAACATCAGCAACGACGTCTCATCGCACAGCCAGGGTCTCTATTACGAATACCTTCCATCGAGCAAACTGCAAAACAAATTAATTGCCTACAATAGCTATACGTACAGCTATTTCTACGCTGATCTAGGCTCAACCAGCACAATCGGCGCTACAGATGTCAGAATTTATCCCAACATTTTCGGCATCAAAGACAAAGTAAAATTCGACTGGGCCGACTATGCAACGCTTCGCCTCGCTGCTGAATATAACCTTTTCTATTTCAAGTCAAATGGCCAGACGCAGCAACAAACCGGCGCAAGCGCCACCACCGGGCAACCAGACCTGGGCAACAGCTCGCAGTTTCAGACCGTACCGGTTAATT
>JAKQXK010000274.1 GCA_029561505.1 Spirochaetota bacterium
TGTTTCAGGGTCGATTCAGCGCCTTTGAGATCCTGGTTCTGGTATTGCAGCTGGCCTTTCAGATTCTGTGCTTCTACCAGGTCTGGCCGCAGCTTCTGGGCGTTTTCAAGCGCCGTCAGCGCCTCGCGGTACAGGCCCTTATGGCGCAATGCGATTGCAAGGTTATAGTGCGCATAAAAATTCTGGTTATCGAACTTTATTGCCCGCCCAAAAAAATCGGCCGCAAGGTTGAACTTACCCTCGTCATCTGCCATGATGCCGAGGTAGGTCAGCGCCATGCTCTTGACATCGTTTGGCTTCGATGATTCGACAATCTGCTGAAATTCGGCCTGCGCGGGCTTCAGATAACCCCGGTTATACATTTCGACCGCTTTTCTGAGTTCGGCATCCTGCGGCAGCTGGTCGGGCGCCATCTTGCGCGAATTGGCGTCTTCAAAATCGGTCGAAACCTTCAGCCGTGTCTGGTCGAGGGTCTGCTTCTTTTGCCACAAAACATAATAGACCCCGCCTGCAATGAGCGCGATTAAAAGCACGACAGCGGCCGAGATGAGCACGGTCTTTCGCCTGCCGCCATCGCCCTGCATCGTGTACCGTGGCGATTCGAAATCCCCCGAATCGCTGATATCTGTAATTCGCGCCATAGATCATTTTCGGCGATATTTTTTCTTTTCCATAGTGCGATTTCTTGACGATACAATATTGAGCGCCTGAGCGCGCCCTTTCAGAACTATGAAAATCAAACTCGCTGTCTGTTTCTCAGCTCTTTGCCTCGCTGCCGGCACACTCGAGGCGGCAGTACCGCTCATCGATGCCGTCAACACCCAGACAGCTGTGACGCTGAAGCGCGGTGAATTTGACGTCGCAGTCAGCGCCTACGACGGCGGCGGCCTTTTAAACCGTAATATTCTGGGGGTGCACGACAACGTCTACCTGGGTGTCGCGTTTGATGCCGAAAACGCCATCGGCGAAAACAACGCAAAATTCAATATTCCCGGCGTACTCGGCAAGGTCAAAATCACTGACGGCTGGCAAGATTTCCCCATTCTGCTCGCCGTCGGCTACGATGCGTTCTATGCGGGCCGCCGCGGCAAAGCACAGAATGAAAATCCGTATAACCGCATGATTCTCGGCCCCTACTTCACAGTTACAAAGCCGATCTATCTCTTCGGGCAAGAACAACATTTGCACACCGGCATACGCACACCGATTCAGCCGACGTATACCCCCGAAGATACCGAACTCTATTTTGGTATTGATTTTCCGATCGGGCAGTTTGTACCGATCTTTGAGATACAACGGGTGTTTTTCGACAGCAACAGGCTCAAAGAAACGCTGTTCAACGTCGGCCTGCGTTTTGACTTTTTTGACCACCTCGCATTCGAAGTCGACTTCATGATGGGCATCGGCCAGAAAACCAATCGCATGATTGTGTTTGAATACCTTGATCGATTTTAAGGTTTGTCATATTTCAGCGGGCTTGACCGGCTGAAATATGACAAACAAAATAATACAGAAGTGGCGTGAGGGTGCGGGCAAAGTTTACCTGCCCGAAGAACTCGATGAGCGCGAGCCCCTGGTACGCGAGATTCTCGAGTTGAAAAAACAAAAAAACGCCATCATTCTCGGGCACAACTATATGACGCCCGACGTCTACCATGGCATTTCAGATGTCGTAGGCGATTCGCTTGAACTCGCGCGCCGCTCAAAAGAAAGCAATGCGGATATCATTCTCTTCAACGGCGTACACTTCATGGCCGAAACGGCCAAGATTCTGAACCCTTCGCGCAAAGTTCTCATAGCCGACCTCAAAGCCGGCTGCTCGCTCGCCGAAAGTATGACCGGCGAAGACGTCAGACAGCTGCGCAAGAAGTATCCCGGTGTACCGATCGTGTCTTATATCAACTGCACAGCCGACGTCAAAACTGAAGTCGATATTATCTGCACGAGCGCGAACGCCGTCAAGATCGTCGAAAGCCTGGCCTCAGATACAGTGCTGGTCGTGCCCGATGGTTATCTGGCGCAGAATATACAGAAGCAGACCAAAAAGAAAATTATTCCGTGGCCGGGAAAATGCATGGTGCACGAACTCTATACAGAATTTGATGTCGACGTTGCCCGCAAGAGTTTTCCGCAGGCGAAAATTATTGCACACCCCGAGTGTAAAGAGACCGTCACCGCCAAGGTCGATTTTACAGGTTCAACATCGCAGATGGGCAAGTATATTCGTGAATCGGGCGCTGATCAGGTTTTGCTGATGACCGAATGCTCAATGGGCGACAACCTGCGTGCTGAGTTTCCGAAAGTGAATTTTATTTCATCGTGCCAGACCTGCCCGCACATGAAAAAGATCACGCTCGAGAAGGTGCGTGACGCGCTGCGAGATGAAAAATACGAAATTCTTCTGAGTGACGACACGATCAAACGGGCACGCGCGTCGCTCGACCGCATGCTCGCGGTAGTGTGACGCCGCCTCAGGGGGCGGCGTCATAGAAATTTAATTCAAAATCTTGACAGAGTCTGCGATCTTAATGGCGACATCTTTGTATTTGTCTGTCGCAAGATCGGCAAATGTCACTGTGATCGCATAGACGACCTCAGCTTTG
>JAKQXK010000289.1 GCA_029561505.1 Spirochaetota bacterium
CCCGGCATGCGGGTCAACCAGAATGCATATGCCCCTGAAACCGCCAACCACCACCTTGGCTGCCGCTCGTTACCTGAGAAACACCTCGCGCCCTAGGTAGCGACTGTACTCAGACCATGAGTCATTGTTCGTTTTGCCCTCTGCCGCGCGCTTGAGGTCGTGAAAGATAAACTGCGTCGAATCGACGGCGTCGGCGGCATGCACGAGGTACGCTTCGAGAAAGCGCGGCTCTTCGATCGCACCCCAGTTGCGACGCCCCTGGTGGGCCAGCACAACATGCTCGAGTTTCGCCCGTGTGAGGGAATGCATTTTGACGTCATTGAGTTTTGCCACCAGGCGTTCATAGCCTAACAGCGTGTGCCCCTTGAGGCGGCCGGGTTCAGAGTGTTCGTAATGGCTCAGCAAGAAATTATACTCGTCGACTTTGCCGATGTCGTGCAAGAACGCCCCGGCGATCATGAGGTCGCCATCTGCGTGCTCGTAAATGGCGCGAAACGCGGCGACAGATTTCATGACATTCAGCGTGTGTTCCATGAGCCCGCCGATGTAAGCATGGTGAATTTGCCGCGAAGCCGGCGCTTCGAGAAACAGGCGCATGAAGCTGCGATCGCGCAAAAAATTCAGACAGATTTCGCGCAATTCGTTCGAAGCGATTTTCTGTATCAGCTGCTTCATTTCAACATACATTTGCCGGCGGCTCAATGGCGTGCGGGCCCAGAAGCGGCTGAGCTCTTCACCTTTGACGCCGGCTTCAACCTTCATCAGCTTGATCTGTTTGACGTTCTGGTATTCTTCGACGATTCCCTGTATGCGCACAATGCTGCCGGGTTTGGCGATGTCGGTGATAGTCTTCAGTTCAGTGGGATTGCCAAAATAGATCGCGGGCATATGCCCTGAGGCGTCTGCAAGCATCAGCCGCAAGAAAGGTTTATGGTTCTTGGCAGTCTGCAGCAGTGCGCGGCGAACAAGAAACCTGCCTTCTTCTAGCAGGCCATTCTGCAGATCGCGAATAAAGGGGCTGCGTTCAGTCGTCAACATAAGTATCTATCGTGACGCAGGGATGAGCGTTTCGAAGAAACGCTCATCCCTGCGTCACCTTTCCGTGTTGGTAGTGCGCGGGCTCGAGAATCGTGTCGGCGCGCGAGGGTTCGCGGTGTTCGGGGTAGTCAGTCATGAAGTGCAGGCCACGGCTCTCTTTGCGCGCGAGAGCCGAGCGAATCGTCAGCTGCGCGACGAGCGCGAGATTTCTGAGCTCTAGCAGGTCGCGTGAAATGATCGTGCGGTTGTAATAGTCGATAATTTCGCCATAGATGACGTCGACGCGGCGCAGCGCGCGCTCGAGCCTCAGCGTTGACCGCACGATTCCCACATAGTCCCACATGATCGAGCGAATCTCTTTAAAGTCGTGGCTGATCAGAACCCATTCATCGGGGTTTTTCGCGTGCGTGTGGTCCCATTCGGCGATGTCTGCTGCGTCTTTACGCTGTTCTGACAAGTCTGCCTTGCCCAGATCGGCGTGAATATGGTTCAGCGCACGTTCGGCAAAGACAATGCCTTCGAGCAGTGAGTTGGATGCAAGCCGGTTACCGCCATGCACACCCGTTGAAGCCACTTCGCCAATTGCGTAGAGGCGGCTGAGGTCAGTTAAGCCATCATGGTCAACGAGCACGCCGCCGCACATGTAGTGAACCGCGGGCACAACCGGAATCGGCTCGACGGTGATGTCGATATTAAACTGCACCCTGAGCGTTTCGTAAATCATCGGAAAGTGTTCTTTAACGAAAGCAGCGTCCCGATGCGAGATGTCGAGGTAGACAAAATCTAACCCGTCGCGCTTGAGCTCCGCATCGATCGCACGCGCAACGATGTCACGGGGTGCAAGCTCGCGCTGTTCGTGGTAGTCTTGCATGAACGCACGCCCGGTCTTGGGGTTTTTGAGAATCGCACCCTCGCCGCGCATCGCCTCGGTGATCAGAAATGCCGGGGTGCCCGCAGGCTTCTTGCCTTTGAGTGCTAATGCAGTGGGGTGAAACTGAAAAAATTCCATGTTGCGCACGCGGCAGCCTGCGCGGTACGCGAGAGCCACCCCGTCACCCGTTGAGACGGGCGGGTTTGTCGTGACGGGGTAAACGCGGCCCGCGCCGCCCGAGGCAAGAATCGTGTAGTCGGCGAGGTGCAGGTTAATTTCATTGGTCGCCGCATTCAAGACATAAGCGCCAAATACTTTCGTCGAATTCGCCTGGTGCTGCATATGGTGTTCGGTCGCGAGTTCAACGACGCAGTGGTTCGTATGCAGTGCAATATTTGGTTCGGCTGCGACGCGTTCGAGCAAAAACGATTCGAGC
>JAKQXK010000301.1 GCA_029561505.1 Spirochaetota bacterium
CTGCCCCGTCAGCAGGCACAACGGCCACCGTCGGCGCTGCCCCAAAAGCGGCAGCAGGTCAACCCGATACAAGCAGCATGATTTCGAGCTTCGCCCTGCCAGTGCTCATGATCGTTGTGTTTTATTTTCTGCTCATTCGCCCACAACAGAAGCGCGAAAAAGACAGACAAAAACAACTCAAGGCGCTTGAAAAAGGTGATCGTGTACTCACACGCGGCGGCATTTTCGGCACCGTCGTCGGTGTCAAAGGCGAAGAAAATATTGCGATTGTCAAAATTTCAGACGATGTCAAGGTTGAAGTGGCGATTTCAACGCTCGACAACGTTGTTACCAAAGCCGGCAACAACTGACCCTCTGCATCTGAGGTAGATCTTGTTGCGCCTTCGCACATTAGCCTTTTTTGCGCTCTGCGCGATCGCGCCGGCGTTCGTGACAGGTAGCCTATTCGCGCAGAATATATTTGACGACGACCCGGCTGCATCTGATTCTGAAAATGCAAAGCCCGTTACGACCAAAGGCAAATCCGCCGGCGCAGATGATGAATCGAAGCCGGTTGCAAAAAAGAAAAAGCGAAAGGGCAAAAAGAAAAAATCCAAGGCGGCCTCAACAGCAGCGGCTGATACCGCCCCCAAACCTGATGCTGTTGAATACACACCTGAAGAGCTGGCGCGACAATCGTATGCCTGGGCCCCTGAAACGACTGTAGTAACGCTGATCAGCGAAGCGCCGGGTATCAAAGCCGCAGCGCCGGCGACTGCGATTAAGCCCCCGGCTGCTGCCGTTGAAACCATCGAGCCGCGCCCTGCCGGCCAGGGGTTCAAATTGCCCGAGATTCCCCTGACGCAGGTTTTAATTGTCGCCGGGTTTGTGATTTTGTTTCTGATCTACCGCTTCCGCGTCGGCAGACAAATCAAGCGAAAGAAATACTGAGGTTATCCCGTGAGTGCACAAGTTAGATTTTTTCTGATTCTTACCGTTGTGGGTCTTTCGATCGCGCTGATCTGGCCAAACCTGGGCGAGCGTACGATTCGCGTGCACGCGAGCGAGGCGCTGTCTCCCGAGAAGCGCGAAGAAGCCCTGCAGCGTGCCGAAAAATATGTAGCGCAGAACTATGCTGCCAAATACACTACGGCGCGTAAAACCGCCAAACCTATAGGCAACGAAAAAGCGGCAGAAGAAACCTTCGTCAGCATCACAGGCAAATTCGTACAAACCGCGTTTCTGAACGAACTCGGCCGTTTAGAAGGTATTGACCCCGACCGCATTCTGCTCGAACCGATGTGGGTAGAAGAGAAACTTAAGGCTAAACCCTTTAAACTGGGTCTCGACCTTCAGGGCGGTATGAACCTTGTACTCGAAGGTGATTTCAAGAAATTAAAAGAAACGCTCGAAAGGCAATATCCACCTGATATGCTGGCAGGGCTTAAGAAGCAGCTCGAAACAGAAACCGATGCTGAGAAGAAGAAAAACATCAGCAACAAGATCGCAGAAATCAACTCGGCTTTTGATTTCACGCCGCAACGCAAAAAGCAGGATGTCGAAGGTGCTCTCGAGATTATGCGCTCGCGCATCGATGCGCGCGGTGTCTCAGAGCCTTTGATTCGTATGCAGGGCGAAGAGCGTATTGAAATTTCGCTTCCCGGCGTCGCGAACCCTGATCAGGCCAAAAAACTGATCGCTTCGACTGCGCGCGTCGCTTACCATATTCATGACCCAGCAGGCGAAGCCGGCCGGCTCACGCAAGAAGCCAACCGCGAATTCGGCGAATACCTGAAACTCACCACCGAGTTTCAAAGAAAAGAATTTATCCGCAAGCTTGAAACCAAACTGAAGTTTCCGAAAACGCTTGGTCTATACCTGTCATACGACAAACGCCCCAACGCCAAGGGTGTGAGCGAACTGACGGCCACCGAATTTCTGGCGCTCGACAACCAACCGGTGCTGACGGGCGACCAGATGAGCCGCAACGTTTATGCTACAGTTGACCCCGAACGCGGCAACTACCTCGTGAGCTTTGAACTCACCGCCGCGGGCGCCGATACATTCGGCAAGGTGACCACCGAAAACAAAGGCAAGCTCATTGCCATTCTAATCGACAACAAGATTCGCTCGGCGCCCCGCATTAATGAACCGATTCTGGGTGGCCGTGGTCAGATCAGCGGCAGTTTCAGCGCGCAAGAGGCAAACGACCTGGCGCTTATCATTAAAGAGGGAGCCCTTCCCGTACCGATGGCAATTGTCGAAGAACGTTCGGTCGGGCCGACACTGGGCCAAGAGGCGATTGATTCAGGCCTAAAGGCAATTCTCATCGGCCTCGTGCTCGTCGTGCTCTATATGATCGCTTATTACCACGCGTCGGGCGTTATCGCGAGCTTTGCGCTCGTTATCAACCTGCTGCTGATGTCAGCTGTTTTTGCACTGATGGACTTCACCATCACGCTGCCGGGTCTGGCGGGTGTCGTACTCACCATGGGCATGGCAGTGGACTCGAACGTAATCATTTATGAGCGCATTCGTGAAGAGCTGCGCCGTGGTAAATCGGTGAAGCTTGCAGTGGCTGCCGGTTTTGAGCGCGCAACCCTGACAATTATCGACAGTAACCTGACGACGCTCATCGCAGCAATTATTCTTGCTTCGAAGCTGGGCGTCGGGCCGATTAAGGGTTTCGGCGTGACACTCTTCGTGGGTATCGTGACGACCCTCTTTACAGCGCTCATTGTCACCCGGGCTTTCGTCGAATGGCTTGCCTATTCTGTCGAGGTCAAGAGCCTTTCGATCGGTTTTGGTAAGCACCGCAAGGCCGGCAAAACACCGGCAGCCGCATTGCGCGGAGGTAAAGTATGAACCTTCATGTTATGAGATTGAAGTGGTTTAGCCTTCTGGGCTCACTGCTGCTGCTCGTGGGTCTTTTGGTCGTAACCTTTCAAAAACACCATGGGTTCGCGCTCAGCATAGATTTTGCCGGTGGCATTAAAATCGAGCTGCCAAAAACAGACAAGCTCAACGTTGACACGCTGCGCACATTTTTTGAGGCCGAGAAGATAGCCGCTACCGTGCAGGTTGTCGACAAAGCCTCGGGCAACCGTATGAAAATTGAGATCGGCGGCCGAACCCAGCAAGACCTGACAGCCAGGGCCGACGCAGAAAAAGCAATTCTTGAGAAGAAAGGATATCCGATCAATGCAATTGACTACCTGAAATATCTCATACAGCACAAACTGTTGCCTGCGAACGCACCCACCGTTGAATTTTCGGCGGCTGAACAGGTAGGCCCCACGATTGGCCAATATCTTCAGAACAACGCCCTTTATCTTGTTGGTATTGCACTGCTGCTGATAACAATTTATGTAGCTTTTCGCTTTCGCTTCAATTTTGCGCTCGGTGCGCTCATTGCGTCGGTTCATGACCTCATCATTACCGTTGGAGTCATCGGCGTGCTGCAGATTCCACTTTCGGTGCCCGTGGTCGCTGCGCTGCTCACGATTCTCGGCTATTCGATTAACGACACGATTGTGATCTTTGACCGAATCAGAGAGAATGTGCACGGTCAGGAAGAACTCGGAATCGAACCCGTGGTCGACAAATCAATCATGCAATCGCTCACGCGAACTATCAACACTACAGGCACGACGCTTATTGCGGTGATTCCAATTTATCTGTTCGGCGACGAGGGCCTCAAAGATCTCGCGCAGGTGCTGATTTTCGGCATTCTGATCGGTACGTATTCATCGAACTTCGTCGCAGCACCCATAGTCGTCATC
>JAKQXK010000302.1 GCA_029561505.1 Spirochaetota bacterium
CGCCAGCACGAAGCTGCCTGGAGCATGCATTTTTTCTTTTTGGTTTTCATTGCTCATAAATTCTCCTTATGCTGCCGGCGCGTGCGGCGGTGTGTGCGGTTCCATCTGCGAGGGAATCTTCTTACCGAAAAATACTGTCAGTACGGCGATGCCGATGAAGATCAGCAGCCCGGTGAAAGCCACGACTGCGCCGACGCCGACCAGACCCAACATGGTGTACATCGCCGGGTCAAACGGCACCTGAATTACCGCGTTCTGGAACGTCACGTCCCAATGGCGGCGGGGGGCACCCATGACGCCCGCAAAGTGCATGCCGGTCGAGAACATCATGACACCGATCGCAAAGATATAAGGTTGGTATTTTGCCCACTTTTCACCGATCAGTTTGCGCTGCAGTACAAGTGGAAGAATGTAGTACGTTACCGCCATGAAGGCCAGCGATGTGCCGCCGACGACCGTCATGTGAAAATGGCCAGGCACGCGCAGGTTGTTATGCGACAGCATGTTCAACTGTTCAACTGACAGAATAATGCCGGTGACGCCGCCGAAGAAGCCGAAGATCACCATCGAGAGCGCCATACCTGAAAATCCGGGTTGGCCCCAGGGAGCATTCGTCAACCACTGAAAAAGACCGCGCGTGTAACCCTTGGCGCGCTGCGCCGTTTCAACGGCAGCGGGTATCGAAAACGCATGGATCATCGAGCCGATAGTCGCGGCGTAGAAAAGGTAACTCGTGTTAAAAATCCGGTAGGTGGCTGAAAGTCCCGGGTCGACGAGGTTGTGGTGAATCGAACCGAGGTTAATGCCGAGCAGATAGAGCACGAACGCCCAGCGGCTCATGCGCTCATTGACGGGTTTTGCACCCGTCGTCAGGTGTGCGAGCAGGTACCAGATCGCCACCATCGCAGCGAGGTTGATCTGCTGCGCTGAGTGCCCGAAGCCCCAGAATGCAATACGGTAGTACTCGGGGTCTATATGGTCGATGATACCGATGCTCCAGAGAAATGCCGGTATGAATGCGGCAGCGCCCGATACCAGGGTGAAAATCGCGATAATAACTGCGGTCAGAATGCCGTAGGTGAAGAGCGGCAGGCTACCTTTATGCCATCCTTCGCGTTTCGCGATAATCAGCGCATAGATAAACTGAAAGCAATTGAAGAGGGCGCCGACGGCAAACAGAATGATGCCGAGGTAAAACGCGGGGTTTGCCTTGAGCGGCGGATACGCAGTAAACATGACATCCGCCTTGCCCATAAAGACAACAACTTCGACCATGATAGCGCCGGTGATCATCAGAATATAATTGAACCAGCCGAACTTGATACCCGGATACCGGGCACCGAGAATCGTCTGCGCGGCAAAGATGATGCCCGCCATCTCAAAGAACACGATCCAGAACACGAGCATGTTGAGGCCGTGCGCGGTGATAAAGCGGTAGAACAGGTCTTGCGGCAGCAGGTGTACCGCAGGCCAGCGCGTCAGCGCGATCAGAAGCGCCATGACGCCACCGATCAATAGAAAGACGACCGCCGAGACCGCGTTGATCCAGATGAGGCGCTGCGCCGGCAAATGGACTTTGAGGCCTGTTGTGGGGCAGGTTCTGAACTGGTTGGTAATATCAGCTATACTCATTTTTAATCCTCCACGATCACTTGACCGACCATCGTGTCATGGCCGAACTTTTCGCCTGCGAACATGCAGTATTCGTTACAGATAAGAAAAAACTTTCCGGTTTCGTTCGGGCTCATGGTAATCACAAAATCGTAATAGGGCAGAATCTGAATGTTCAGGTTCTGCGGCTGCAGCGAGAAGCCGTGCTGGTAGTCGAGCGACGACATGTGTATTCGGTAGGTCTTGTTTTTTTTCAGTACCAGTACCGGTCGAAACTGCCAGGCCTGTGCGACGAGAAAGACATCGCCGTTCTCTTTACTCGGCGCATCAACGAGCGGAATGCCACCGGGTTTACCGTTATGCGTGATCGCCTCGCCCTTCGCGTCTTTGCGCTGGTAGTGAGCGATGAACTTATCGGCAATTTGCCGGTATTCTTCGGGGTCTGTTTTGTAGGTTTCTGAAGAGACGTTCTGGTTCCAGAAATGTCCGAGGGGCATCATCACGAACATGATGAGTCCCCAGGCGATCGAGATGTAGAGCCAGATTCTTTCTTCTTTGTTGAACGGTTGCCACCAGTTCT
Organism: Spirochaetota bacterium; assembly: GCA_029561505.1. Taxonomy (GTDB): domain Bacteria; phylum Spirochaetota; class Leptospiria; order Turneriellales; family Turneriellaceae; genus Turneriella. The sequence continues at coordinate 2,192 of JAKQXK010000302.1, forward strand.
TTGGAGTTGATAGAGGCATGGTTTCTCCTTATCTGCCGGGCAGCAGAAACTTCTGGTTGCCAGCGCCGAGATAATCGGTGAGTTTTGTGTTGTTTAACACGAAGATTTCAATTATTCCCCAGCCGAGGTAAAAGACCCCGGGAAATGCCATGCCCAGCGCCAGCAATATGAAAACGTTATCAAAGACCTTTTGGCCAAAAGTTTTCTTTTCGGTTGTTGCTTCTTCCACTTTTTCCCCCACGGCGGCAGATTCGTACGAGACCTTTCGGGCTCGATCTGCATGCTTGCCGACTCTGGCGAAACTGCTAACACATGTCGAGGGAAATTACCTTGATGTAGATCAATTCATGCCGTATTTTGTTGCCGGCCTTTTGTCGGGCAAACGCCTTATTTCACACCAGCCGATAGCGGCCATCGTTGGCCTGCAGCCGCCCGTCTTTCTGCATGCTCGCAAGCGCCCGGCTGATCGATTCGGCCGATGTGTTGAGAGCGCAGGCAATCTGGTTCTTGCGTATAGGCAAGGGTA
>JAKQXK010000313.1 GCA_029561505.1 Spirochaetota bacterium
CATTAAAGTGAAGCAGTCATAGACCCAGGCATAATCAATGTCTTCGCGTTTGAGGTGCGCCCGGCTGAAGGCGCGTTCTGCAGCAAGTTCTGCGGGTGATTCAAAGTTCGGCCTTTCGGTCAGGTATTTGGGCGCATGGTGCGTACCAACGCCGCGAATGCACAGCACCGGCTGGCTCGGATTCAGCCCGGCGAGGCGCAGCTCTGCCAGTGACTTCTCATTGCCTACCAGAAACGCGGCTCCGTGGTCGGTTGCCACCGCTACCATCGCAGTCGCGTAGGGCCCCGCGAGATATCGCTCAAGTTCACCCGGTTTGAGCGGTTTCTCAAATACGCTGGCGCGCTCGTTACCAATTGCCTGTTTACGGTAAAAAGCCGTGATGGCATCGATGTCGAGCTGCTTGATATCGTGCTCGAACATCAGCCGGTCGGCCAGTAGCGCATAAAGCGAAATCAGATTTGCCTGCGTATGCCGTTCAGTGTTCTTTTCGAGCAGGGCATCGCTGATTTCGCGGTAATAGGCTATGCCGCCCGGGCCGCCGCGCGGTACTTCAGATGCCGCCAGAAGCACAAGGCGGTTTTCATCTTGTACGATGCGGCGCGCCAGTTCGAGTGCGGCGGGTGTGCTCGCGCCACCCAGATCGACGCTGTGCAGTTCTGCATGCAGAAGGCCCAATGTATCGGCGCGGCGGGCGACATCGAGCGTATGGTGTGGTTCGTATATAGACGCGCCGAAAGAAATGAAATCGGTGATGTGGGGCCGCAGCTGCCCGAACGAACCACCGAGCTTCATCGCCATGCGGTCTGCCGCGAGCCGCAGAAACTCACCGAGCTTTTCATGCAGATCGAGTTTTTTGTATGTCTGGCCGGTTGCTGCCAGCTGGGCTTCGACATCAGACAGTATGGCGTCAGCAGCTGCTAACAGAAGAGCCGGCATCAGCGTTTGAAATCCCTGATTGCCTGGGCGAGATGGCGCGTCAGTTCGCCATACCAAACCGGGCAGTTCTCGCAGTGCTTAAACTCAGGGTTTTCCCGGTTTGTGTCGTGCGGGAAAATATACAAGTGTGTGTTTTCTTTGCCTGCCAAAAACGACAGCATGAACACCTCTTCAATGTTGCGGTCGCCAATCACGACGCAGCCATAACTTATCGCGCCGCCGTGTACGTTGATGCCGGTCGACACGTGCCGCGGGTCACGACCCTCTAGTTCAATCATTGCGCGGTCAAAATCATTCGGATGGTCAACGTGCATTGCGAGATGGTATTCTGCACTCAGGTCAAGCCTGTCGATACCGTAGATACCCTCGGGAATCTGCAGGTCACCGTAATAAAGTTTCGGCCCCTGGGCGCCGCTCATTGCGGTGAATTTGTAGTCTTTAATGTGACGCCAGGCACCCGTTTGGTCAGGTAGCCAAAGCTCGAGGCGTCTTTCGGCCTTAAACACTGCAAGCCGCACCGTTTTAGGCGGATATACCGCCCCCGCACCTTTTATAGCCGCATCGAGCCTTTTGTAGATGTTCTT
>JAKQXK010000314.1 GCA_029561505.1 Spirochaetota bacterium
CGAAGCGCTGTCGCGTGGCCTGTTCGGCTTTTAAGAAATTTTGCTGAAGGCCTAGAGTTTCCCCTCAAAGTATTCGAGCATACCCCCCAAAGTCAGAATATGCCGATAGTCCGATTCGGGGGTCGTGTACCCCGTGTCGGCGGCGATCTGCTTCAGCATGCGCAGTAAATCGAGTGAATCGATGCGCAGCTCTTTCTTAAGCGGCCGCGTCGGATTCACTTTTTCGACGTCAATCTCCGGCGCGGTTTTCTTCATTTTTTCCTGTAGGTATTTTTTTAACTCGTCAGGTGTTCGCATGTTTTAATTCTCCTTTTTTGCGTCAGATGCTCTGCGAACACCTGACAAGGCAAGCTGATGAACCGAGAAAAACGGAAAGCAACAGAGCGATTTGCTGCGCAAATCGCGGCGCGCTTTAGCAGGAGTTTACACACGTAAACTCCGAGGCTTTCCGTTTTTCCGGGCATCTTCATCAGCTTGCTATCAATTCTTCAACTTGTTCAAGTAGATCTTTCACTTCTGATAGAAACAGTGCGCCGTCGCGGCCGTCTGACACACGGTGATCGGCAGCCAGCGTCGCGCGAATGACTTCGCGCACCTCGACTTTGCCATCCACTGCCCACGGCTTATGCGACAGCATGCCGAAACCAATCATCGCCACTTGCGGTGGCGTGATGATAGGGAAAATTTCTTCGACGCCCAGATCACCCAGACTCGTGATGGTGATTGTCGGGTCGGCGAGTTCAGCGGCCTTGAGGCCGCCTGTGCGTGTGCGCTCACCCAGATCGGCAAGTTTCTTCATGAGTTCTGAAACGCCCAGCTTGTCGGTGTTATGAATCGCCGGGGCAATTAATCCACCTTCGCGCAGCGCAAACGCCATTGCGACGTGAATAGCTTCGCTCGGCTTGAAGGTGTTATTCACGTAGAACCCGTTCATGTTCGGGTAGCGCGCCACAGCCAACGCGACGGCGCGAATCAGCAGTACCGCGGGCAGCATACGGTCGTCGAGCGAGCGCTTTTCATTCTCGGCCCGCAGCCATTGGAGCGCGTTGGTGAGATCGATGTCAGTCGCCAGATAATAATGCGGAATTTCGCGCTTTGAACGGCTCATCGCTTTAGCGATCTGTCCCCTCATTGTGGTTGGGCCGGACGACACTTGAGCCGCTGCAACGGCTTCAATATCGGCGATGCCGTACGGGCGATCGAGCGGTGAGAGATCACCTTCACTCAGGCCCAGCTCTTGCATGCGGCGGCGCGCGGCTGGGCTGATGAGGGTACGTCCTCCCTCCGCCCTGCCGGGCACCTCCCCCCGCATGCGGGGGGAGGCCGGGAGGGGGGAGTCAATGCGCGAGGGCAGAGACGTAGGTGCGGGCAATACCGCCGTCGCGCCAGGCTGTTCCACCGGCTTGTCCGTCTTCAATCTTGCCAGCGGCGCGCCGACCTTGATCTTGCGGTCTTTGTCGGGTTGCACGAGCAGCTCTTCGACAACCCCGTCGACCCAGATCTCTGCGTCGATCGCGGCCTTCACCGTCTCTAGCACCGCCACGACCTGGCCGCGTTTGACGCGGTCGCCCGGTTTGATCTTCCATTCGAGCAGCGACGCTTCATCCATGTCGGCGCCGAGCGAGGGTAACACGTACGTGAAATCGTTATCAGGCATGTTAAGGGACTCCATTGGTGCCACTTGCGGTGAGCGAAGTCGAACCGTAGACTACCTTATTCACCGCCGCGACAATTTTGTCGACCTGCGGAATCGCCGCCTGCTCCATGTGCGCCGAGTACGGTATCGGCACCTCTTCAGAACACACGCGGGCAATTGGCGCGTCGAGATCATAGAAACCGTCCTCGACAATCGACATGGCGATCTCGGCAGAGATGCTGCCTGACTTCCAGCCTTCGTCGACGATCACCACGCGGCGTGTCTTCTTGACCGAAGTGAGGATTGTTTCGCGGTCTAAGGGTCTAAGCGTACGCAAATCAATCACCTCGGCAGAAATACCGGCGGCTTCGAGTTCAGCGGCTGCCGCGAGTGTTTTCGGCACCATGCCGCCGTAGGTGATCAGTGTGATGTCTTGACCGGCGCGCTTGATTTCAGCACGGTCTAAATCCGCCGCGACAAATTCTGCTGACACCTCTTGTGTCTCATTGAACAGCATCGCGTGCTCAAAAATCAAAACCGGGTCAGGGTCTTGCAGAGCCGACCACAGCATGCCGCGTGCGTCGTGTGCATTCGATGGCGCGACGATGCGAATTCCGGGAATGTGTGCATACCAACCTTCGAAACTATGCGAGTGCTGCGCGGCGAGCTGGCGCCCCGCCCCCGTTGTCATACGAATGACAATCGGCACGCTGAATTGCCCGCCCGACATGTGGCGCAGCGAGGCCGCGGTGTTGATGATCTGGTCGAGTGCGAGCAGAGAGAAATTGACCGTCATGATTTCGACAATTGGGCGCATGCCGCCCAGCGCAGCGCCGATGCCTGCACCGGTGAAACCCGATTCAGAGAGCGGCGCATCGCGAATGCGGTCTTCGCCAAACTCTTCGATAAAGCCCTTGGTGACTCCGTACGGGCCGCCATACATGCCGATGTCTTCGCCCATCATGAACACGCGGGGGTCTTTTTGGAATGCGTAGCGCAGGCCTTCGCCGAGCGCCTCGCGGTAGGTGAGTTTTTTCATAGACCCCACCCCCGCGCTACGCGCGACCCCTCCCCACTACGTGGAGAGGGGTTTGCGAGATCGGTTTGTTCCTCCTCTCCACATAGTGGCCGGCTGGCTGCCGCTAGGCTGCGCGGGGCTAGGGGGTGGGGTCGGCAACGTAAGCAATCCATATTAACTCCTCACTCCTGCCGGCGTAATTACATCCTTCAACAAATCTCCAACATCTTCCACCGGACTTTCCTCTGCGAACTTCACTGCGTCGTCGATCTCGGCCTTCACCGATGCCTCTACTCCGGGGCGAATTTCATCGGGGTTGAATCCCTGCTCTCGCATATGCGTTTCGAAGATCAGAATCGGATCTGACTTTTGTTTCTCGGCAATCTCGGCCTTGTCGCGGTAGAGATCGGGATCGTACATCGAGTGCGCGCGAAAGCGGTATGTCTGGAACTCCAAAAACTGT
>JAKQXK010000316.1 GCA_029561505.1 Spirochaetota bacterium
GCAGTTTTTGAATTTTGTCACCGTGTGACATCCACACCTGGCCGGGTTTGACCCCTTTGAGAAGCGGCGATGCCTTGCGCGCCTTGAGCGTTGCGCGCCCATATTCGCGCGCCGCCGAGGCAGCGACTTTGCCACCGTTCAGATGGCATATGAGCTGTAGCCCGTAACAGATTCCGAGAATGGGCACGCCGAGGGAAAAAATTCCCGCGTCAACCTGCGGCGCTCCCTTTTCATAGACAGATGCCGGCCCGCCTGATAGAATAACACCGGCAGGGTTCAGCGCCTGAATCTCTTTAAGAGAAATGTGGTGCGGGTGAATCTCTGCGTAATAGCGCAACTCGCGTATGCGGCGGGCGATCAGCTGCGTGTACTGCGAGCCGAAATCGAGAACGACAATCTTCTTTTCATGCATGTCTGGCTTTTTGATCGCCGGCTTTTTGGGTGCAGGTTTCTTTTTCATACTTTTACGGAAAAACCGGGCAGCTCACAGCCACCACGAGTTCAGATTTTTTATCGAGCGACCCGGCATTCAGCAGCAGGTATTCGCGATCGATGAACTTTTTTTGCTCGCTGCCACCGCCGGTTGAAACCTCGACGGTGACGTTATTCTTGCGTTGGGCCCGAAATACCGAAACAGCACGCAGAGAGAACGTATTGCCGTTGCGCAGCTTGAGCTTGCCCGCGCGGGCTTTCGTCGCGTTTAAAGATTTTTTCGCAAGCTGGCGAAAACTCTTGAACTTCTGCGTCTCTGCATCTTTTGTTAAGAATTTTTCGAGTTTGCGCAGTTTCTTATCTGTCTTACCTTCGGCCTCTGAGGCCGCGATCTGCGTGACGCTGCACGACAGAAAAATCTCTTCATCGGCGTACGTGGGTAGAACGGCCAAAAGCGCCGCAACCAGCATCATTTTCATGCGACATAATATAAGATGGGATTCAGGGCATAAACTGTTTTGAGCAAAACCGCGACGTTCATCGCGGTTTTTGCTCTATTCGATAAAGAAGTCAGCTTTGCGGCGCTTCAGCCGTTCTGCTTTCTTTTTGGCCAGTGCATTTGCCAGCTTCTGGCCCGGGTGCACGTCTGCCGGTGCGTCGAGCACTGCGGCGATATTCTTGTCGAAGCACACTTTGTCCTGCGCGAATATGCAATAGGTGCGCGCATAGAAATACTGCGTAATGAGCAGTTTGCCTTCGGTCAGCTTGAGGTTCTTTTCGAATGCGGCCTTCGAGCGCACTGGGTCGCCCCCCATCATCTCGTTGCGCGCTCCAAAATAGACGCCCTCGAACAGCCACGCACCGGCGAAATAATAGGCTTCGTTCCATGCTTTGACCTGAGCCATCATAATTTCAATTTTGGGCAGGTCTGAGAGCCCCTGCGTATCTTCGCGGTCGACGTTGATTGCCGAACCCCAGGCAAATGCATACCAAAACACAGGCGCAATGTCGTCTTTGTCGAGCTTCGCGAGGCGCTTCTGTAACTCTTGTTCTGTCATTGAGCTCAGATCTTGCGTATCAAGCAACGGCAGCAGAACCTTACCCGCAAAATCGCGCGCGCGCAGGTAGAGCATCTTTGCCCGCTTGCGCTGCCTTTCGACTTCGCCGTCTTTTTTATCGGCCTCTGCCTGTTCCATCTTGTCTTCGGCAAAAGACAGCGTGTACGCAGAATAGATTTCGGCGATCAGCAGGTTAAGATTGTCGTTGTTTTCGTCATGCACCTGCATCGCTTCAAGCAATTTGAGATTTGAAGCGATGGATGTCTCAGCGATCTCAAGGTCGGTTTCCTGTTCGAAGACTTTACGGCTTTCTGCAAAGAAGCCCGTAGCCTGACGCACAGCGATTTTTTTGAGCGAGCATGCAGAAGGGATAAGAAGCGTTATGGTCAGGCCCATGAGGGTAATCCCTGGGAAAAACCGCAGAGGTCGCAGAGGTACACGGAGGTCAGAGTGGAGAAGACCGGCCATTCCTCCGTGTGCCTCTGTGTCCTCTGTGGTGTTTTTTTGCATCACCGGGCTCAATAGACCTCTTCGACGATGCGGTGCTCGAGTTTGGCGTAATAGTCATCACCCGCGCCGTTCTGTTTCGCGAGCGCATTGATCGCACCTGAGACACCGGCTTCCATACCCTTAAGCCCGCACATGTAGATGATACTGCGCTCGTCATGTATCACCGGCCAGAGTTTGCCGCCGTGGTCATGAATCAGGTCGCCGACATAGTAGCGTCCGCCCGAAGAATTTTTCATTTCACGGCTGAGCGCCTTCAGATAAAGAAAATTTGGCTGCGTGTACTGGATAAACTCTTCATGATAGAGCAGCTCTGCTTTGGTCTTCACGCCAAAAAGCAGAGCTGCTCTATCATGAAGAGTTTATCCAGTACACGCAGCCAAATTTTCTTTATCTGAAGGCGCTCAGCCGTGAAATGAAAATTTGGCTGCGTGTACTGGATAAACTCTTCA
>JAKQXK010000353.1 GCA_029561505.1 Spirochaetota bacterium
CAGGCCATCTGCTATCGCCCCGGGGCGTAGCACTTGCGGGTGGTAACCTCTATATCGCCGACGAAGGTAACCATCGCATCGTGCGAGTCAATGCGGGCACGGGGGCTTCAACCGGCTGGCTCGGCCATGGTCATGCAACCTGGCAGACGATGGCGACTGCGCCGTCGGGGTCGGGTTCGGCAGACAATCGGCATTTTAGAAACCCTTCGGCCGTCGCGAGTGACGGCACGTATTTGTATGTCGCTGACCGCCTTAACAGCCGCATCGTCAAATGGCGCGTCGATGGCTCAAACTGTGCGGCGCCGGCCCGCAGCGAGTCGTACTGTGGTTGGATCGGGCATGGTAAAGTCGGTTGGGAAAACCAGCAATCCGCCCCGGGCACCGACCCCTACGCAGGCGTCAGTTATTACCCCCCAGATTATTATGCAGAGCCGCATGGTCTGGCACTCGTGACCTCGGCGGCGAAAGGCACACCCCGCACATACTTATTCATTACGTCGGTCTATAACGGCCGCGTAGGGCGCATTAATCTCGATTGCGCGGATGCACCCTCGTCATCGGCCTGTGACCCTGTCTATGTGGTGCCGTTTCCCTAATGCAGAATTTGAGTGACGCCAATCGGCGGCGGTCAAATTCTACCATGACCTCGATATGACCGGCGAAATTTTCACCAGCTTTCTCACTTTTGTTCAGCGCCAGCGCTGGGCGCTGTTCTTGTACCTCTCGGCGATTATGCATTTGTCGCTTTTCACACATCTGGCCATCAAGGGTACACCGGTAAATGAATTTGTGATCTGCAATCAGCCGATGATGCAGATGAGTGTGCAGATGATGCCTCCCCCCCCTTCTCAGGGGCAGGGTGAACAAAAACAAGATGACGGCGGCGGCTTTCAGAATGGTCCGATGGCCGATTCAGGCAAGAATGGCAAAGGCGACTTCGCCGAAGAGTTTGGCATTCCAGGCGGCAAATGGAAAGAACAGCTCGACCGCACCGAAGAGGGCGAAGAGCTCAATGACAACTTCGGCAGCAAAGACGACGAAGGTTCTGCAGTAAACCCCAATGTACCCGAAGAGTACCGCAAGCGCAAACGCGACTACCGCAATATCATCGCGAAAGATATTTTTCCGACACTAAAGACCATCGATAAGCCGTTTCGCGAAGAGATAAAAGAAGCGCCGCAAGAGCTTGAGAAGATGCTCGACCGCAATGAGGTTATCGAGAACTACCGCCTGTGGCGTGAAGGTAAATCGATACCCGACAAAAAGCGAACCAAGGTTGCGCTGAATACCCCGAAGCCAGGCACTGCCGGTGCACTTGCGTTCAACGAAGGCGCCCGCCGAAAATATTTTGATGAGACGCTGAGCGACCCCAAAGAGCAACAGCTCGAGCGTTTTCTCAAAGATTACGGGAATTTTGACCCGAACGAGGGTGACCTGCCGCGCGCGATTCGCGATCTTTATTACGAGAATCTGCAGCGCGTTGCTTCGTCGTTTCACCCCGACATGACTTACCTCGCGATCGACTATTTTCACGAAGCACTGAACAAAGAAGAATTCTTGCGGCGTGCGCTCGACGTCGTCTCAAAGAAAAAGGGAACGAAATACGCGACCGAGATACTATTCGCGATAGAGAATATCTACGAAATTCAGGGTCGCGCGCTGAAACTGCTTTTTGAAGTGAAGCGGCATA
>JAKQXK010000359.1 GCA_029561505.1 Spirochaetota bacterium
CGGGCATCTTGAGGGCAAAGAGCTCGTGACAGGCGACGAAATGTGCCGCAAGATCGAAGCGTTTGCGAAAACGCGCAACAAGATGATGCTGCTCGCGCGCACCGACGCGCATGCGATGTACGGCATCGAAGAAGCGATCAAGCGCGCGAAGATGTATGTCAACGCGGGCGCCGATGCAATTTTTCCCGAAGCGCTCAAAACCGAGGCCGAGTTCAAGCAGTTCGCTGCCGAAGTTAAGGTGCCGCTACTGGCGAACATGACCGAGTTCGGCAAGACGCCCTATTTCAAGGCGAAAGACCTCGAAGCCTGGGGTTATAAACTGGTGATCTACCCTGTCACATCGCTGCGCTCGCAGATGAAGGCGGTCGAGCGTGTGTTCACTGCGATTAAAAACGACGGCTCGCAAGAAGCAGAAGTCAAAAACATGCAGACGCGCCAAGAACTCTACGACCTCATCGACTACGCCGGTTACGGCGAGTTTGACGAGGGTGTGGCGAAGAGTAAGTACCTATAGCGCAATTCGTTTCGAATTGCGCAAGAGTGAGAAGAACATCATGATCAACATCGAAACATCCGCAACAACTGTCGTAGAAGAGTTTCTACGCGCGCTCGAGACGCTCGACATGCAGCGCGCTGAAGCGTTGCTCGACGAGAACGTTGTCTACCAAAACGTACCAATGCCTGCAGACCGGGGCAAAGACGCAACTATCGCGACGCTCAAGAACTTCATGCGTATCGCTACGGGTTTTGAAGTGCGCATGCATTCAATCGCCGAGCGTGAAGGCGTCGTGCTCACCGAACGCACCGATATTCTGTCTGGCCCCGGCGTGCACCTCGAGTTCTGGGTCTGCGGAACTTTCACTGTCAAGAACGGCAAGATCACCGAATGGAAAGACTATTTCGATATTCTGACTGTCATGGGCCAAATCGCAAAAAGTTCACCCGGCATCGCCGCCGCGCTCGTCAAGAGTCTGTTGAATCGTTAGATTACTTTTAGGCAATGCACCGATGCCGCTGCGTCGGTCAGATTCGGCAAAACCCCGCCAGGTTTTGTAAATCATTTCGAGCGTCTCCTGATCGGCTTTCATCGCTTTTGCTTTGAGAAAAACTTTTCTGAGCAGACCAACGGCCCGTTCAGCAGACGCCGCCAGATAAGTCTGCCACAGAAGCTTCGCGGGTTGCGGCGACGGCAGTTTATGCCGGGTAACAAAGTCGAGCATCGCGTAGAGATGCGATGACGCCAGGCGCGGTTTGCGGGTCACCAGGCGGAGCAGACCCTCTTCAAGCACCGACTGAATCTGGTCAGTGCCGCGCTTCAGTTCAGAGAGCTGAGTTGCGAGCACGAGCGCCGCTTCTCCGCTGAGGTCGAGCCGGCGAAAGTCAGAGGTTGCTTGCCCGCCCGAAAAATCGTCGTGCCGATTATTCGTGGCCGCGATTTGGTCTGCGAATGCATAAGCGGCTTCTGCGCCGATTCGCTGCTCATTTTCTAAACTGCGCATTGCCCGCTCATACGCTGCGGCCGACAAAAGGGCATCTGCGTCGAGGTTTTCTGTCGCAATGCGCAGCAGCAGGTCTGCTTGCGTAAAACTTTGTATAAACA
>JAKQXK010000383.1 GCA_029561505.1 Spirochaetota bacterium
TCTACGAAGAGAAGATGGTCGATGCAAAAACGGGTAAAGAAGTTGTGACGCACTACATCATGAAATCGCGCGAACGGGCTTCAGATACGCTCATGTCGACGCCGGGGCGCAAATGGGTGATACCCCCCGGTAAATACCTCATGATGGGCGATAACCGCGACCACAGCTCAGACGGCCGCGCCTGCGAAATGGTCGAAACCCGTTTCAGATCTGCCTGCAAAGAGTTCAACGACTGTATGTACGACACGTATTCGAATGAAAAATCCGCGAAGGATTGCCAGCGAATCTACGCCAGGGCGCAGGGCGAAACCTGGGGCCTTATCGACGCAAACCAGATTCACGGTAAGGTATATCTCTCATATTTGTCGGTAAATTGGGGCAGCGGTGGCAACAGTGAGCTGAACCCGATTATCAATTTGTGGTACACCATTACCGGCCGCTTCTCGGGTGTCTACGTTCGCTGGGAGAGAGTTTTTAGAAGAATCTACTGAAAACCGATAATTAAAGAAGCATGTCACTGCGAGGTACACCGCGCCGAATCGTTTTATGTCTCATCGCGGGCGGTGCTGTGGCGCTTTCGGCGCAGGCCTACCATAACGCACGCATTACCTCGCTGAAGCAGCTGGGCGATGGTCGCATCGAAGCGCGTGTTCAGGCTGCAACTACCGGCGAAGCAGAACCGGGCGCGAACGAAGTTGCTGCGAGTTTTAAGCTCAAAGAGAACGGGGTGCTGCAAGAATCGCTCAGCGTCGAAAAAGCCGATGCAGAAACAGGCTCGCGCACGGTGCTGTTGGCCGATCTCAGCAGATCGCTTTCGCGGCGGCAGTTTGCCGACTACAAGAAGGCTGCACTCACATTTGTCGAGCGTCTGAGACCCGGCGATATGGTGGCACTGGTGACCTTTGATCGCCGCGTTTACCGTCTGGTGAATTTTACTTCTGATCGCGAAATTCTGAAAAGCCGCATACGCAGACTAAAACAGACCGGGTCGCGCACGATGCTTTACGATGCAGTTCTCGAAGCGCACAAAATGCTGCGCGATGTGCCACAGCAGCGCGCAATTGTGGTCTATACCGATGGTAAAGAGAACGCATCACGCGTCGTCATCGGCGACCTCATCGAACTTTTTACTGCGAATCCTGTGCCGCTGTTCGTCGCCGGCCGTTACCGGTCGTTCTCGCTGAAGCAGATGATTCGCCTCGCGCGTATTTCAGGTGGCGACGCGTTTAAAGCGCACGACACACACGATCTTGATAAGGTGTTTCGCTATCTCGGCCGCCTTAAATCGCAGGATTTTCGCCTCACATACGCCTCGCGGCAGAAACCGGGTTCGGCGCTCGACATTGAGATTGAGTCTTCGCTGTCGGCGGCGAATCTCGTGCGCTCGTATACGCTGCCGCATAACCCCGCGGCTTCGCTGGCCGACGCCACCAAGAACACCGAAAATTCAAATTTGTATGCTGGCAGCTGGCCCGCTGAAATCAGGAGACACATGCCCGAAATACTCTTATCGCTGATCGTGATTCTGCTCATCGCCGTGATTATCATGCTGTTTTTCAGACGGCAAGAGATTAACGTTAAGGTCGAAAATACGAATCCACCGGCGTACGTCGCTCCTGAAGATTTTTCCCTCATGCCGGGTCGAAAGGTAGCCCAAACCAAGGCCAAACTGCCGATCGATTATCACCACGGCTGGCTGGTCGAAAAAGAAGGCCCGCACACCGGTCGCAAATACCGCATCAACTGGCACAACATCACCATCGGCTTTGCCGAAGATAATTCGATTGTTATAGACGACAGCACCGTTTCGGGACGGCACGCGAAAATCGAGCGGCAGAAGCAGAAATTTGTCCTGTACGACCTCATGTCAGAACATGGTACTTACCTCAACGGCAAAAAACTGCTGCGTCCGAAAGAACTGAACGATTTCGACGAAATCACCCTTGGCAGAACAAAACTCATATTCAGGAAAAGCGCGGCAACGTATGAAAGAGACCCGGACGAAGAAAACTAAGAAATCCCCAGTACTGAGGCCGCAAAAAGCCAGATATTCGATCGAGCTCTCGAAGATAAAACTCGGTAAAACCGAAGTTATCCTGCTGGGCACAGCGCACGTGAGCCGCGAAAGTGTTGCTGACGTTGAACGCGCAATAGAGCTTGAAAAACCCGACCGGGTTCTCATCGAGCTCGATGAGGGCAGGGCGAAGAACCTGCGAGACCCTGACCACTGGAAGCACATGGACATTGTGCAGGTGATCAAATCTGGCAAGATATATCTGCTCTTTTCTTCTATTCTGCTGTCGATTTTCCAGAAAAAAATGGGCGACCGTCTCACATCGGCGCCTGGCGCCGAATTCAAAAAGGCCATTGAAGTTGCTGAGGCAAAAAATCTTGGCATCGAATTCATCGACCGCGAGATACGCATAACACTCAAACGCGCATGGCAGAGCGTGGGTTTTTTCGGCAAGCTGCGGCTGATGAGCGAACTGATTGCCTCGCTTTTTGTGACCGAAGATATGCAGAAAGATGATATTGAAAAGCTGAAAGAAAAAGATGCGCTGCAATCATTGCTCGATTCGCTGCCACCGGCATTCAGAAAGATACGCGAGATCATCATCGATGAGCGCGACCAATACATGGCGCAGAAGGTGCGTGATACGGTACTGCACGGTAAAAAACATCCGCGCCGGGTATTGGTAGTCATTGGTGCTGGTCACCTGCGCGGCATGACCGAAGCTCTGCATGCAGATCACAACATGAATGCCCTGACTTTTATCAAAGAAGCGAAACTTTGGCGTTCGCTCGTTGCGTTTCTTGCACCCATCGTCATCATTGTCGCGCTTCTCACCTATTTCACCCTCAGTGGCAACAAAACTCTGGATATCGCCGCAACGCTGAAAGCCTGGATCATCATCAAATGTTCGGTGACGGCAGTCGTCACGGTAATCTGGTCGCCACACATTCTGGCATACCTCGCAGGTATTCTCGTCTCGCCGGTCAGTACATTCTTGCCGGTGATCAAATCAGGCTGGGTGGCCGCATTGCTCGAAGCTATGTACCGCAAACCAGAGGTTACCGATTTTGAATCGATGCCAGAAGCAACGACACGGTTCAGAAGTTTTTACCGCAACCGTATCTTTCGTATCTTTATGGTTTTTTTTCTCGGACAATTCTCCAGTATGCTGGGGTATTGGGTTTTCATCTGGTACGTAAAGTAAAACCGGGGCGGCCCTTAGTATCTAAGGGGCAGACGTAAGCGCCGCTGCGGTTTCGTCGACTAGACCGCCGAAGCTGCCGTTCGTCATGAAACAGACGACATCGCCAATTTGCAGACGCTCACGCAGAAAATTCAGGCGTGATGCAGGCGGCAATTGTTCGGCTTTTTTGCCGGCCGCGCGAATCTCAGCGATCAATTTCACAAGGTCAAGCCGCTCAGCCGGCGCATATTTTTCGGGCCGGTAAATTTCTGCAATCAGGGCTTCGTCTGCCAGAGCTATAGCTTCTGCGAGTTCGCGTTGAAAAATATTGCGCACCATCGTATTGCTGCGCGGTTCGATCAGCAGCAAGAGCCGCCTGCGGGGATATCTTGCTCTCAATGTTTCAATATTGGTGCGAATTGCCGTGGGGTGGTGCGCAAAATCTTCGATAACGGTGACTTTCTTATTGTCTACCCTGACTTCAAGCCTGCGTTTTACGCCCTTAAAGCTGCTGAGCGCCGCTGCGATCTGCGCCCACTCAAGGTTAAACGGCGTGACGAGCGCGATTGCTGCGAGCATATTCAGCGCATTGTGTGCGCCTGCCAGGGAAAACTGAACGTCATACGAGCTGCCCGCGTGCGCAAATCGAACCGTGTTGTTTTCTGCGTTTACGCCGAGCAACCGGTAATCGGCGCCATCGGCGCGGCCGAACGTGAGCACCTTCGGGCGTGCGACACGCGCAAGCTTCATGCAGGTTGCGTTATCGGCATTTGTAACCAGAAGACCGTTGTCAGGTATAATTTTTACCAGCCGGGCGAAAGCTGTTTCGACCGCGGCGAAATCGGCGAAAATGTCGGCGTGGTCAAATTCAATGTTGTTTATCAGCACATGCGACGGCCGGTAAGAGAGAAACTTCGGTCGGGGGTCAAAAACTGAAGTGTCGTATTCGTCACCTTCGATCACAAACGCATCAGCACTGCCTAAATCGGCGCTGCGCAGAAAGTCGGGTGCGACCCCACCAATCATGTAACCCGCATCGATACCGCAGCTGCGCAGAATATGCGCTACGAGCGAAGTGGTGGTAGTCTTGCCGTGCGTACCTGCCACGACGAGCGAGCGCCGGTTGTGAATTACGAAACGCGCAAGAAACTCGGGCAACGAGAGCAGTTCAAGGCGCGCCGACAAAGCGGCTTCGAGTTCGGTATTGCCCCGGCTGATCGCATTGCCAACCACGACGAGGTCGGGCCCGTAAGCCAGATTCTCAGCGTTGTAGGGCTGGCTAAAGTCGATTTCAGCAGAAACAAGTTCATTGAGCGTCGGCGGGTAGATATTTGCGTCAGCGCCGCGCACCCTGAAACCCAGTTGCCTGGCCATCACCGCTGCCCCCGCCATCGCCGTACCGCCGATCCCGATGAAGTAAATGGTCTTTTGTCTGCCTGCGCTTTCTGCCACTGTGGTCAAGACGCGCCCGGCCATCAGGTTGAAAAACTCTTGCGCAATCAAAGCTGCCTGCTACAGGTGCACCATGAGCCGAAAAACCAGAACCGCCGAACTTGGCCAGCTTGCTGATATGAGCAGCGTCAAAGTACCACGCATCGAGCTCTCGATGCGCTGGAGCATCGTCTCGCTGCTGACCCTGCTGATCGTGCTCTCTGCGGGCCTTATCATTCTGGTGTCTTATCTGGGCGGCCGCCAGTCGACGCAGTTTCTCGTCGATACACTCATGGAAGACAAGGCTTACCGCTTTATCGACAAGGCCTCGCAGTTTCTCGGTGAAGCCAGATCGCTTGCCGGTGACGCACGCGAGGCGATCGCCAAACTCAACCCGGCGACGCAACGCCAGCAGGTTGAAGAAGAGCTTAAAGATATCTTTGAAGAAGAACCCTATTTATCGAATGCCTATCTGATACGAAACGGCAGGGTCTTGATAGCACACAACAAGACCATACCGACCGGCACGCAGCAGAATCTGCTCGAAGACATTGACGACCAGAAAGAAGCAGAGAAAAAAAAGCTGGAAATCGACTACGAAGAAAGACAGCTCGGCAATACAAGCCAATTTCCCTGGGCTTCAGCAAACAAAACACCTGGCAAACAAATTTCGCCGGTACATAAGACCTTTGTCTCGGGGGCGCCTGGTTTTACTTTCTGCGCGCCTGACAACGCCGCCCGCGGTGCAGCCGCAGGGGCAGTCTGCATCGACATTACGCTTGGTGATCTTTCGCTGTTTATTGGCGACGTGAAAGTCGGCGAAACCGGAAAAGCCTTTATTGCCGACAAATCGATGCAAATGCTGGCGGCGCCTCAAGACAGCCGCGACTCGGCAGCCTTTGTGAAAGAAGGTATGGGTGCGCTGACGCTGAAGAGCATTACCGAATTCGTGAATCCTGAAATTCAGGCAGCACACACTGCGATGCTGAAAAAACTCAAGAAACTGCAGAAGAATAAGAAATGGCTGAAAAGCAAGAAGCCATTCTATTTTGATTTCAAATTGCATGGCAATCGTTATGTCGGCATTTTTGCACCTTTTCCAGCGTATACGGGCCTCGACTGGCAAAGCGGAGTGATCATTCCCGAAGATGAATTCTTCTATTTTGTACGCCGCAATACGCGATTGGTCATGGCCGCCTCGTCGGTGCTGATACTGCTCGCAATTGTGATGGGCTATATTTTTTCACGCCGCCTTTCGAAGCCGCTCAGCGATCTCTCACACGAAATGGATAAAATTCAGCGCTTCGACCTGAATTCTGACAAGACGATTGTATCTTCCATCACTGATGTGCAAAATATGGTGCTCTCATTCTACAAGATGCGGCAGGGTCTAAGGTCTTTCGGCAAATTTGTGCCGGCCGACATTGTGCGGCAGCTGATTGCGCAAGAAGGTGACGCGCACCTTCAGGGCGAGAAGCGTGAGCTGACGGTACATTTCTCAGATATTGAAGGTTTCACGACTGTCTCAGAATCTTTAAAACCAGAAGAACTCGTTGAACTTCTTGCCGAATATCTGGGCGAAATGAGCCGCATTATTGCTGAAGAAAGCGGCACTGTAGACAAGTATATCGGCGACGCTGTCATGGCGTTTTGGGGCGCGCCGCAGCCCGTAACCGACCATGCGGTAAAGGCTGCGCGCGCAGCGTTAAGGTGCCAGGTGCGCCTTGTTGAGCTCGAAGCCAAGTGGCAGGCAGAGGGCAGGCCTGTTTTCAGGGCGCGCATTGGCCTCAACACCGGCGAAATAATTGTCGGCAATATGGGCTCCGCCGAGCGGCTTAACTATACGGTGATCGGTGACGCGGTGAACCTCGCCAGCCGGCTTGAAGGCATCAACAAATATTACGACACACGCATTATCGTCGGCGAAAAAACGCAAGAGCTCATCAGAAACCAGTTCGTCACGCGCCTGCTTGATTTTGTCGCTGTCAAAGGCAAGAACGAGGCAATCCGCATTTACGAGCTGGTGGGCGATAAGGGCACTGTCGACGCTACTACCCTTACTTTTATTTCACTTTTTGAATCAGGCATCGAAGAGTACCGAAAAAAACACTGGGACAAAGCAGAAGAATATTTCAAAAATGCGCGTGCTAAAAAATCAGACGAAGCCTGCGACCTTTTTCTGTCGCGTATCGCAGAATTCCGCCTGAACCCGCCGCCGGCTTCGTGGTCGGGTGAATACGTCATGACGTCGAAGTGAAATGCCCGCTGTTTTCTGCCTTGCCCTGCATCTGGCGAACCGCTTTCTGACCGAAACAAACCGCCGGCAGCTCGCGATTGCAGGGGGTTTTGAAACGTTTGCGCGCATTCAATTGGGGCAGCGGTTTGGCGCAATGGTCGAAGCGGCGAAGCGGGTGCAGCATGAACTCGGCCCCGGTACATTCATCACACCCGATGACGAAGACTACCCCAAGATGCTTCAAGAAACATCGCATGCCCCTTTCGTGCTATTCATCAGGGGCGCGCGCCGGCTGTTGAGCGAGCCAAAGATATCGATGGTGGGCACACGCGAACCCTCGGCTGCCGGCCGCCAGGCGGCGATTCGCCTGGCGCGGCATTACATTTCCGGGGGATACACCGTTGTTTCAGGCATTGCTCGCGGCATCGATGCGCTCTGCCATCATGCAGCCCTCGATGCCGGCGGTGCGACGATCGCTGTCTTACCCAATGGATTTAATCATCTGTATCCGCTCGAGAACCGTGATCTATACCAGCTGGCAGAAAATTCAGACCAGATTCTGCTGCTCTCAGAATATTTGCCCGGCCAGAAACCTCTGAAGCACCATTTTGTCAGGCGCAACCGCATCATCGCAGGCCTTTCAGACACGACAGTTTTTGTCGAAGGTTCTTTGAAGAGCGGTGCCATGATCACCGCAAATGTAGCGCTTGCCGAAGGCCGTGACGTCGCTGCGCTCGCGCATCCTTCGCTTACCGCAAATGCCGGCGGTGAGAGGTTGATATCAGACGGAGCTCAGAACCTCACCGAACTGGCGCTGCCTTCACAAACTGCCCGAGTATAGACCTGACCTGTTCGCGTGAGCGCGAACCCATCACCGTATAGCGTGGAATCACTGCATTTAAGTCTGCCGCGCGGGCAATTCGGTAGTCGACTGAGAACAGGTACTTGAAGCCAGCCGCGCGCGCGGCGCGCGCTGCTGTGTCTGTCCATGCTCCGTAGGGCCAGGCAAAACTTTCGGCTGGTTTGCCCGTGAAACCCGCAAGGTGCTCACGCGCCAGAAAAAGCTCCCGAAAGAGTTGATGATCTGTAGATGCGCTCAGTGAACTATGCGACCACGAATGGCTGCCCAGATCAAAATTAGCGGGCAGAGTTTTCAGAAGCCGGCTCCACTTTTTGTCGTGCAAAAGTTGTCCATTATAAAAGAAGAATGTCGCACCATAACCTCGCTTCAATAGTTCGGGTAGAACAATTTCACGATGCGAGCTGTAGCCGTCGTCGAATGTCAGCACAACCTGCGGTCTCTCATCTGTCGCGTGTACGTTGGCAATCCACTTGTTGACCGAAACGACTCTGAACGGCTTAAGGTCGTCGAGAATGGCCGCAAACACCGCGCGCCCGATTGCGTAGCGGCCGGTTCTGCCCACGTCATGAAAGCAAAGAATTACGGCATCTGCAGGCCGTATCTGCGGTATTGATTCTTTGGGTTTACACCGCAGAGTGAGCGTCAGGCTCAGAAGCAGAGATGGAATAAGACGGTA
>JAKQXK010000398.1 GCA_029561505.1 Spirochaetota bacterium
CGCCACGGTGCGCTATGCCATATCGCGACAACGGCAGTGCCTTTTGCCAAGCGAGACGACGAAGCCAATGAGAATATGGTCAAGGTTGTGCTGGCACACGACGCGCGCGCGCTCTATTTTTCACGGTCACCCATACCATTCTACCGCAAAGATGTGCGCGGCAGCCTGCCCGCGCTTAAACACCAGGGTCTTTATGCGTATTCACGCGAAGCGTTGCAGAAACTTGCGGCATTGCCAGTTGCGGCGCTTGAAGAAGCCGAAAGCCTTGAGCAGCTGCGTTTTTTATTCAACGGCTTTAATATTTTTGTGCACATTGCGACCGAAGATTCGCCCGGCGTTGATGTTCCCGAAGATATTGCGCGGGTTGAGCAGCTGTTGAAAAATGCCGTCTAAGCCGCACTACTGGGATACCGCAACCGGGCACCTGCAAAGCCGCGACAAAACACTTGCTTCGATTATTGCGAAGTATCCCGAGGTGAAGCTGAGGCTGAAAAAAGATGCATTTACGACGCTTGCGCGCGCGATTGCGGGCCAGCAGATTTCGGTGAAAGCGGCAGACACCATCTGGTCGCGCGTCGTCACGGCGGCCGGGGGCAGCACGATAAAGATCCGCCCGGAAAAAATAATCGCGCTTAAGGCGAAAGAGCTGCGTGGCTGCGGGTTATCTGAACGAAAAGCGGAGTATGTGCAGAACCTTGCTGCGCGGATTGTAGCGAAAGAAATCAGCGGGGCGCGCCTGGCGAAACTTGAAGATACAGAAGTGAAGAAGACGCTCGTCGCTCTGCACGGCATTGGCCCCTGGACGGCCGACATGTATATGATGTTCAACCTTTGGCGGCCCGACATTCTGCCTCTGGGTGACGTCGGTCTTATTCGCGCGATTGAACTGCACTATTTTAACGGTAAAAAGGTGCCACTGCAAAAAATACGCAAAGCGGCCGAACCATGGCCGCCTTACGCGACGGTCGCCACCTGGTACCTGTGGCGCAGCCTCGACCCCATACCGGTGGAATATTGACCCTTCGACAGGCTCAGGGTGACCGCACGTCATGGTGAGCCTGTCGAACCATCACGCGCGGTTAGTTCTGTTGTATCTTCAGCTCGTACGTCTTCGTGAACGTATTGCCTTTGATATCCTTCGCTTCGATACCGATTTTTTTTGAGCGGCGCACCTGCGTCGTCAGCGAATAGTAGTTCTTGAAGAAAATGTCTTCGAACGATTGCCCGGTGCCCAACTGCCACGCGTCGTCTTTGAACAGAATGCGATCAAACTTCGCTGACAGCACTTCTTTGTCGTCGATCGTCACCTTGTATTCGTATACGCCCCAGCGCTCGCGGCCAAGGCCGTGGTCTTGCAGCAGCAAATACACCGGATAGTCGCTCGTGAGCCTGAAACCTTTATCGGGGTTTACGCTGGCAAACTTGTCAGCGAGCAGCACGCCCCATTCTTTTGCCTCGGGGGCACGCGTGTCGGCGTAGTAGGTATGCGGCATTACAATCAGAGGATTCAGCATCGCACGGTTAGCGGCGTCGTAGATGAAGAAGTGCAAGTGTGCTCCGCCGGAGTGCCCTGTGTTGCCCGAAGTGCCGATTTTTTCACCTGCCGTCAGCCTGAAAGACTGCAGCACGGCATCAGCCATAGTCTTTAGGTGCATATAACCTGTCCATTGGTCGCCATGATCGATAACGAGGGTGTTGCCCCCGCCAAAAGGCATCTCGCCGGGCGTAAACTCTGTCTGTATGCGGTAGAGCACGCGGCCGTCGCGGGGAGTCAGCACCTTCATGCCTTCGCCCGGCAGGTCGATGCCGTTATGAAAATGGTCGAGCCGCGATTCGCCAAAGGTAGAGCTAATCTGGTATTTCTTATCTTTTTCAACGGGCCAATCGATACCTGTGTCGGCCGCGAGTGGTATCACAGCTGCGGCGAGAAAAACGGCAAGTGCATAAAGAAGGCGCGGCATGACGGACACAAAAGCTTAAAAAAAGTCCGCGTCAAAACAATGCGCGATTGGGGCTTTCGCCGATCGGTTGGTTAAGGGGCAGCCCGTTCGCTTTGTGCTTGCGAGGCCTGAAGGTTTT
>JAKQXK010000401.1 GCA_029561505.1 Spirochaetota bacterium
GTTTCAGGTGGTTTGGCTCGCGGCCCGGTCGGTTGTCGAATGCGGGCGATCAAGGTGCCAAGATTGCGGTCACGGTCATGCCATGGCCGGGTTTCTGATTCCCAGATGGGCAGCGTAGAACTCGCGAGGTAACGCCCTGCGGCATTGCGCATTCCCCCGCCGCCGGGGTCGGTGTGGCAGCTCTGGCAAGACATGTTGCACTTGCGTTCGGCAAGCGGAGGGTCTTGCCAAGCGCGCTGTTTGTCGGTTTCGAACGGGTAAGCATGGCAGCTGTCGCATTGTCTGCCCTCACGGGCCGTATAGAGCGGTAAGCCGTGAACCTGCAGCGAACTGAGCAGAGCGGCACCGACAAGAAATTGTACAGCCGTCTTCTGCTGCATCGCGCTCAGCCGGTGATTGTTAGAACGCCTGCGTTGTTTGTGACGGTATAAGATACCAGACTCGCGCTGGTGCGCGCACCATTGCCGACTCCCGTGGCATTGTAAAACTGTTCAGTATGCCGCTGGCATTGCATTGAGGTGCCCGATTGTGCGACAATTTCACCCGATTCATGCGGGCAGCGCCTGCCAAAAGCGCGGTATGTCGCACCGTCGAGCGTGACCATGAGACCGTCGAGATTAAGAAATTTTTGTGAATCGAGCGTATTTTTCTGATCAGTCGTTAGGGTTAGCGAGCCCGAGAAATTTTTGCCGTCGACAGCGTTAGCATCTTCGTTTTTGGCGCACGCCATCAGACATGAAATTATACTGACAGAGGTTACACCCAATGCCGCGGTTTTTAAGAATTCAGCGCGGGTTTGGTGGCGCTTCACGAAGTTTTCGCTATCTGACGCTAGAGCGATCTCTGTATTCATTGCTCCACGCCGTGCTAACTCTGCAATTTGGCGAGCATTTTCGTAAGGCAGGTTCGACCTGCCTGCTGTACCGACTAAACCGGCAGAATCTTCTGTATCACATTGCCCTCACCCAAGAGCACAATCTTCGGCTGAAAGCCCTTGGCTTCTTCGGGCGTCATTTGCGCATAGGCAATGATGATAATCTTGTCACCGCGATGGCCGAGGCGGGCGGCGGCGCCGTTGAGGCAGACTTCGTGGCCACCGCGTTTGCCCTTAATGAGGTAGGTCTCGAGGCGGGCGCCGTTGTTGACGTTCACCACGTGAATCTTTTCGTATTCCATGAGGCCCGCGGCGTCCATGAGGTCTTCGTCGAGCGTGAGGCTGCCCTCATAGAAGAGGTTCGCATCGGTGATTTCGGCGCGGTGCACCTTGGCTCTGAGTAGTGAAATATGCATTTTAGCCGAACCTCTTTATATTGTCTGCAATGTGCCGCGTCACGTTCTTCTGCCCGAATTCGAGGCCGACGCGTATCGCGTTGCGCACGGCCTTTGCACTCGACGAGCCATGCCCGATGATACACACGCCGGCAACGCCCAAAAGCGGGGCCCCACCGTATGTAGCATAATCCATTCGTTTCTTGACGGCCAAAAAAGCGGGCTTCATCAGCAGCGCGCCGCCCTGCGCAATCGCCGAAGCGTTGATATTTTTTTTAAGGCTCGAAAAAATTGTCTTCGCGAGGCCTTCGATCGACTTGAGCATGATGTTGCCGACAAAACCATCGCAGACAACCACATGTACGGGTTTGCCGGTGCCATAGAGGTCGCGGCCTTCGACGTTGCCGACGAAGTCGTATGGCAG
>JAKQXK010000409.1 GCA_029561505.1 Spirochaetota bacterium
TGGTATTCTGATTTCATTTTGTCTCCTTGTCCCCCTCCCGACCTCCCCCGCTTGCGGGAGAGGTGACCTCGAACTCCCCTCCCGGTTTACGGGGAGGGCGCTTGCGCTCGGGCGCAAGCCCGTGGGGGGGTGGGGACAACCTGATTCCCGCTGCACGCTCGAGTTCGGCGCGCGCCACGTAGTAGTTGCGGTGAAAGTCGAGGTATTCTTTCTCAGCCTTTAGCTCGTTTTGCCGCGCCGTAATCAGATGAAAAATGCCCGCAAGCATCGCATTGTACTGCACCTGCATCAGTTGCGTTGCTCTGGCCCTCTGTGGCAGAACCTGGCGATGGTAAAACATCACCTGCTGGCGCGCCGCGATCATTTTGTCGCGCGCGACGCGCACGTCGGCGCGAATATTGATTGCAAGATTCTCGAGCTCGCGCAATCGCATGCGGTACAAATTCGCGATCTTTTCGATGCGCGCATCGCCGCGGTCAAAGATCGGTATTTCAAAACGCAGCTTCGGCCCAATCTTAAAGTCTGAACCTTCAGTGATCGTGTCGACGCCGGCATCGAAACCTGGCATCCAACGGACACTTTTGGTGGCGTCGAGTTCGGCCCGGTAAAATTCGAGCCCCTGCGCGACCGCCTTCAGGTCGCTGCGATTCTTGAGTGCGGCGTTTTCGAGATTTGCCAGATCGTTCTCTTCGCGCGCCAGCGCCGGCACTGCGTCGGGTATCTGCCAGTTAATGTCTTCGCCCCAGACACCCATCAGCCGGTTCAGCTGTTCGCGACTGAGGCGAACCTCGATCTCGGCCTTCTGCAGCCCCGAACGTATCTCTGAAAAATTGGCCTCTTCAATCGAGAGTTCGAGATCATTGATGTTACCAGCCGCATGCAGGCGGCGGTGCATCACGATCGACTGCTCGGCGGTTTCGAAGTTGAGTTTCTCGATTTTGAACTTGTGCAGGTTTGTCTGCAACTCAATATATGCGCGGCGCGTTTCTAACGCCAGATCTTGAATCGCCTGCGCCGCGAGCTGCTGCACCTCGAGCGCCTCGGCTTCTGCCATGCGCGTGCGCGCCGAGCGCAGAAAAAGATCGGTGAGACTCAGGTCAAGCCCGCTTTCAATTTTTGACGCCCCCCCATGAACGGGTATGCGAGCCGAAAAATCGAATGCAGGGTTCTTGAGCAAACCCGCCTGCCACACGTCGGCCACCGCAGCACCAAGGCGGTCAAACCGCGCCTGCAGGTCAGGGTTGTTCAAGAGAGAAATCCGCACTGCATCATCAATGGAAAAGCTGCGCGCCAGAGTTGATTTCACTTCGCGTCTGATGGTTTCATCGACCTCGGCCGTGTTGCGCCAGGCAACCGCCTGACCCGTGCGCTCTTTTGCAAGCGTGGCGAGTTTCACCATGTCGTCTCGCCGCGGCGGGCTACTGCAGTGCATGAGCGCCAGCAACACCGCACCGCCGAGAGCGGCTTTAAGGGTGCGCACGGGCCCCCTCACGCTGCTTTAACTGCATGCCGCATTTATGGCACCTGCCGGGCTTGTCGCTCTGCACTTCAGGGTGCATCGGACACACGTATGCAAGTTCACTCTGGTTGTGTTCATGCTGTGTCGGTTCGGCAGTTTTGTTGGCAGGTTCTTCTGCGTGAAGAATCTGCGATGTGTATGCCGCATTTTCGGTAACCGGTTGCAAAACCGGGGCTGCCTCGTGATTCGGCAGGTTAACCGCCGAAGCACACGCTGCGGTGGTGAGCAGGCCCGCATACAGGGCACCTCGCGCCAGAAAACAAATTCTATTGACTCTCATGGTTTCCCTCTTATTCAGATGCGCGTCGCGCGCAGATATTACAGCAAACCGTAAAAAAACACGGCGTGCCCGCAGTTTTGTCAAAAACTGCCCGAGATATTCTGAGGGTGGTTAAATCAAAAAGCGCTGGTGCTTAAGGTAAAGCGGGTCGCCTTTCGGCGGTGTTTCAACAACACCGGAAAAACTGCCGTATTTCGGCTTTTTTGCGACAGGTATCGGTAGAATGCTCAAAACTGCCGGCTCAGCAACGGTGGCATCGGCGCGCTGGCTCATGTCTGCGGCCGCTGTTTCTAAATGAGCGCAATCGCAGCCTGTTTCAGCAGGTTGCAGAATCTTATTCGCGGCTTTTTTACAGTGTTCTGAAACGGTCTGCGGCGTGACGTTCGACGCACAAGCGTGCACCGGCCCGGCGCAGATCTCGTGCGCCCCAAGCGTTGAGGCCCAGAAGACCGAGACCAAAATGATGGAGAACACTTTTCTCACTGGGCGCATAATACTCAATGCCCGTTGCGGCGGCGAGAATAAATCGCAAGCCCGCAATCTTAAGAGGCTTCGAGTAAATTCAAAAAATTACCTGCGAAGATGCGCTCTTTTTCGGCGGCGCTCACCGGCATACGCTCGACCCAACCGCGAATCGCAGTATAGTCATAACTGTGGTTCTCGTCTGCAAACCCATAGGGCGCATCGGTACCGTACAAGCACCGCTCTGCACCCATCGCTTTAACCGCTGCCCGCGCAAGATTCTCATCAATATACGGGCTCGAAAGATCGACGTAGATGTTGTGCTGCTTCGCGAAGTTCCACATATCCTGATAAAAGGGAAAACCCGCGTGCGCGGCGATGATCCTGAGCCGAGGAAATTTTTCTGCGATAGCACGGTAGTCGCCGCGTTTGCCAAAGCCGAGATGAATTAGTGCCGGCAGATTCAACTCTTGCATGCGTTCAAACAGTGGAAACAGCAGATCGGTTGTATAATCATGCCAATGAGGATGCAGCTTAACCCCAATCATACCGCTGTAGCTGCGCCATTTTTCGAGATCGTCCAAAACATTTGCACTGGCACGCGGGTTCAAAAACGCCCACGACAGAAAACGCTCGGGGTGTCTCTTCACCAATTCAAATGCCGAAGCATTGTCAGGCTGCGGATAGATTTTGTACTCGCCGCTGAGAAGCCGCAGGTTACCTTCATTGGTCAGCGTCAGCCGATGCGCTGCTTCGGCAAGGGGTCGCGTGAGGCTCGACTGCATCAGCAGCCGCACGGCGCTGGGCATCAGCTCAGGCACCGGCGGCAGCGGGTCATTCATCGCGGGTATCAGCGCCACCTTATCGACACCCGCCGCATCGAGTTTCGAGATCAGATCTGCCTCGCTGAGCATGCGAGGCTCGAAGTGTGCGTGTGAATCAATAATGAGTGCCATAAACTATGAATCGCTGACGCGACTCATGGTTTAGGGCGCATAGCATGGCAATCTTTATGCCGGCGGCCGCCTTCGAACGAATGTTTGCGCTTACCGCGCTTTCCCTTTTTGCCCTTAGGTTTCGGCATCGCCTCGGTGTTAACTGTCACTTCGCTGACGGCAACGGCGTCGAGCAGCGTGCCGAATGTATCACCCGCGCCGGTATCGGTAAATGACAGCGTCGTCGTCGATGCAGTTGCCTCAAAGTCGACCGTCACGATCTGCCACGCGTCTGCGGTGGGCACATAGT
>JAKQXK010000418.1 GCA_029561505.1 Spirochaetota bacterium
TCTGAACTTGCCGCGCTTGTGCGGCATTCAGGGGGATTACACACCGTGCTGATGGCGCCCGGCCGGGACAAATACCAGCCGCTGCTGAACGAAGACTTCTCGCGAATGCCAGAACCATCGTTATGGACCGAAATACCCGCGCAGCTGCAGGTTCTGCGAGACACGATCGACAAGTTCTTGGCGGCGCGCCGGCTCACGCTCGGGGCGCGGCAGAATCTGCCCGGAGCACTCGATGTTATCTGGGGCATGAATCTTTATTTCCATTACGCACGGGAAGATGAAGCTACCGCCGACAAAGTTCTCAACAAATTGCAAAAGAAAATGCGCGCTCAATACCCAGGCGCTTCATTCTTCAGCCAAAGGTCGGCGGTCAGGGCAATCAAATCACTTGAGCCGCGACCGGCAACAACGCTGCTGACCCTGAATGCCGTACCCGTTATAGTCAGTCTGCCACGGTCGGCAGAACTAAGGGCGCTCGCGATTTTTCCGGCCGGGGTTATACCGGCAATCAGCCATGGCACGGTTCGTATTGCTGCAGCGGGTGCAGCCGCTGCTGATGATCTTGCAATGCTGGCAGGCAGAGGCGGCTATTCGCAGATTGTCAGGGCCCCGCGCATGACGCTGCAGAAACCCAACGCGCTGGCCGCAGTTCTTGAGCAGGTACAACCATGAATATACGATGGCTTATTTTGTGCCTGGTGCTGAGCGCTTGCTCGGGTCGGCCACCGGCGGTCAGTCTGCAAGGCTATTTTTTTGTAGGCCAGAGTGACGAAAAAGCCGCCGCGGCCGAAAACCCAAAACTTCTGCAAGCCGTGACTGAAATCGTTCTGGCAATTTATGAAAAGCAGCCGGCAAAGCTAATGCAGTATATTCACGCACAAGAGGGCGCCATTATCGATGCGAAGGCATTCGCAACGCATGCACAGGTGGGCCAGGCGCTCGATAACCCGGAATCGATGCTCTACCGCGTGCTTTGGGACGACGCCTATTGGAAAAAGAATTCACCAGAAGACGAGATTCGCAGCTATCGAACGCTATTTGGTCGCGCGGGTGAAATTCGTGTCGGCCTGTTTTACTATTCGGCGACAGAATGCGAAGCCCGAATCGACTTCAAAAATCGACCACCGATGGGTATTATGGCAAATCTCGTACTCAGAAAGCGCGGCGACCGCTGGTACATGATGAATTTCTTTTGAGAAAATTTACTGTAACTCGCTACGCGAGTTACAGTAAATTTTCTGAAAGCTGAATACGTAGCTGAAATAGGCCACATAAGGTAATGCACTGGCGGCTAGACCCACCATAGCCGCCGGATAGATGTCTGTGCTGAATCCCCAGGTTTTGGCGAAAGTTTCCCAGAGTTTCCATGAGCTGAAACCGCAAAGCATGCTCACGACCGCGACGGCTGCAGGCGAATCAGTGCGCCAAAAGCCGACAAGAAACGGCACAAGTAGAGCCACCAGCCCGATCGATGACGACTCTGTCACGAGGCCGTGAATATGGCGGTGCGCCAGCGCCATTTGCAGCGCCCACAGGGCAATCAGCACAGTGCTCACACGCGCCAGCAGCAGAGTTTTCTTCGGGTCGCGTACAATTTTTCGCAGCAGGTTTTCGCTGACCAACACAGACGGTGCGAGCAGCGCGCCGCTTGCGGTGCTCAGTATCGCCGAGACCAGTGCACCAAAAAACATGATCTGCACCCAAACCGGCGTCTTACTCAGAATTAACTGCGGCAGCAAGAACTGCATGTCTCTTGGTAATTCACCCGGTGACAGAAGCGAGACGGCAATAAGCCCCAGAAAAAGCGGAATCATTGCGACGGTAAGGTACAAAAAACCGGCCACGATCGAAGAGCCTGCCGCTACGCTTGCACTCTTTGAAGCCATAATGCGCTGAAAGACGTCTTGCCCCGGCACAGAGCCCAGACCTAGTATACACCACAGCGAAATATAGTGCAGCCAGTTGATCTTGCCGGGGGGCAACAGCGAAAAATGCGACACCGGCGCTTTGGCCAGTACGTTGCTGAATCCTCCTGCCTGCTCGCTGAGAATAAAAGACACGGCCGTCAGGCCCAGAACGATTATCGTCATCTGCAGCGTGTCGGTCATCGAGACCGCCCACATGCCGCCGAGAGTTGTATAGAGTGTCACGAGCGCGGCCATGATGACGACCGATGCTTCGAGCGATAGGCCCGTGATGGTGTGAAAAACAATACCTAGAGCAAGAAACTGTGCGGCCACCCAGCTGATGTACGAGAACGAGAGTAAGACTGAAGAGACGACCTCGGCTGTTACGCCGAAGCGCACGCGGTAAAAATCGCTGAAAGTCGTGAGGTTCATTGCGTAAAGTCTGCGTGCAAACACTGCGCCGACAATGATGAGGCAGAGCGCTGCGCCGAACGGCTCTTCGATTACGCCATAGAAGCCATCGCGCACGAAGTTGGCAGACGATGCGAGAATCGTTTCAGACCCGAACCAGGTTGCGAATACGGTTGAGGTCGCCATGAAAAACGGCAGATTTTTGCCCGCGAGGGCGAAGTCGCGTTCGTTTTTGACACGCCGCGCCGCCCAGACCCCAATGAGCAGCGTCAGAGCGAGATAGAAAATGACGCCAGCAACGAGCACCCTGAAGCTCAGGCCGGGGTAAGTAGAAAGAAGAAGTTATCGCCTTCGCCAGCCGGCTCATTGAAGCCGCCGATACCGATCGCATGCAGGTGGCTAAGGGGTTTGATTTCGTCATAAAGAAAAGAGCGAACGAAATCCGGCAAATTTGCCTGATCGTACGTAAGGCTCAGGGCCTCAGTGTTGCGCCAGCGTGACTTTTCTTCGGTGAGTATAAATTCGCCAGCGGCGAGTGTCTGGTGAAAAAAATACCAGATACCCGAGCCGTTATTATGAAAGGTAATGCCGAACGGAGTCACGTCAAAGAGTAACCACTGCGAAACCAGATTAAAAGGCTTGTACGAACCGGAATGCTCGATGCGCTTCAGCCACGTGCCGCGGTAGCTACCCGGTTGAAGGCGCAACGATGCGTCGCCGCTGGTAAAGAGGCGCTCTAATTCGACCGTGTCATACGATTTGAATTCAGCGATCAGCGCGTCGGCGTCGATGAGCTTATCGGCGACCATGCTCAGCTACCGTAGACGTAGAAACCGCGGCCGCTCTTCTGCCCAAGGTGGCCCGCTTCGACTTTCTTGCGCAGAAGCATGCACGGCCGGTATTTCGGGTCTTGGTAATTTTCATAGAGCGTCTGCGTCACGGCAAAGACCACGTCGAGACCAATAAAGTCGGCCAGCTGCAAGGGCCCCATAGGAAAGTTATAACCGAGCTTCATCGAAGTGTCGATATCTTCGGCTGACATAAGCCCCTCTTGCAGGGCGAATATCGCTTCGTTCATGAGCACGATACCGAGGCGCGAAGTAATGAACCCGGGAGCATCTTTGCAGATCACCGGTGTCTTTTCGAGACGAATGGCAAGTTCTCGCGCAAGCGCCAGGGCCGATGGCTCGGTTGCCTCGGTCGTGATAATTTCAAGCAGCTTCATCACACGCGGGGGATTAAAAAAGTGCAAGCCGACAACACGCCCCTGCCTCTTTGGGTTGACTGCCGCTGAGAGCGCTGTGATCGAAAGCGAAGATGTGTTGCTGGCAAACAGCGATGTGTCGTGTGCGCGCAGGTCGAATTCAGCGAAGATCTTCTTTTTGAGTTCGATGTTCTCGGTGACAGCCTCTAGCATCAAATCGTATTGCAGCTGCGCTTTGCCGAAACCGCCCAGAATGTTAAGGCGCCCTTCGGTTGAGACAAATACTTTACCGGCCTTTTCGTCGCGTTCTTTATCTTTAGCTGACCATTTTTCAAAGTTCTCGGCCGCCTGTGCCCGAACCTTTTCGTTCGTATCCATCACGTCGACCTGCGCTTCGGGGTATGCACGCGCGAAGATATAGCCTATGCCAGCGCCCATCGCGCCGCCGCCTGCGATCAGAATCTTCTGCAGACCGTTTGCAGAAGTGTTCTCGTTTGCCATGCGACAAAGCCCGATGCTTATTCGCGGCGACACGCGATTTTCAATGGCGTGATTTTGCCAGAACTCGCCTGAGCGAGTTCTGGCAAAATCACGCACGTAGCTTAAATGACTTTCGGTGAAACGCCGTCAGCCCGTGTTC
>JAKQXK010000435.1 GCA_029561505.1 Spirochaetota bacterium
CAGGCAGCTGCACCCGACAAAAGAGCAGCGCGCAGCGGGAATCGGCTTCGGCGCGGTAGAGTTTGGCATGCAGACCCTCGACAAACTCTCGGCCTATGTGGCAAAACTCCCCCTCCCGGCCTCCCCCGCCAGCGGGGGAGGTGCCACCTCG
Organism: Spirochaetota bacterium; assembly: GCA_029561505.1. GTDB lineage: Bacteria > Spirochaetota > Leptospiria > Turneriellales > Turneriellaceae > Turneriella. Next base: position 152 of record JAKQXK010000435.1, read on the forward strand.
ACATCGCTCGGTGTAAACTCCGGTGGAGGGGGACTGTGAGCAAAACTAAAGTCGCCGGCTTCAGTGTCTCGCTCGATGGTTATGGGGCGGGCCCGCATCAAGATCTTGAGAACCCGTTGGGCCAGCGCGGTTTAGAACTACACCAATGGGTTTTTAAGACTGAATTCTTTAAGAGAATACACGGCCAAGGCATTGAGAGCGATGCGCTTGGCGCAGCGACACCCTCGGCCGGGCCGAGAGATATCAACAACGAATTCGCTGAAAGAGCCGCTGCAAACGTCGGCGCATGGATTCTCGGCCGCAATATGTTCGGGCCTATTCGTGGTGCATGGCCCGATGATGAATGGAAGGGCTGGTGGGGACCAAACCCCCCGTATCATGTACCCGTTTTTGTTTTGACTCACCACGCAAGGCCGCCGCTCGAAATGGAAGGTGGCACCACCTTCTATTTTGTCACCGACGGTATTGAGTCGGGTCTCAAGCAAGCCAAAGCCGCTGCGGGTGGCAAAGATGTTCGTATCGGCGGTGGCGTCGCGACGATTCGCCAATACCTCAAAATCGGCGCGATAGACGAAATGCATCTGGCGGTGGCGCCGGTATTTCTGGGCAAGGGCGAGAATCTTTTTGAAGGCCTTAATCTTACCGGGTTGGGGTTCGGAGTCACGAGTCACGTCGCGACGGCTGAAGTGATGCATGTGATTCTGGAAAAAAATAGCGGGAGATTAAAATGACTCAATTTGACCTGAAGCTCGAACGCACCCTGGACGCAGAACGTGATCTTGTCTGGCGCTGCTGGACAGAACCGATGCACCTGATGCCGTGGTTCACTCCTGCGCCATGGAAAGCCGTCGATTGCCGCATCGACCTCAAAGTGGGTGGCGAATTTTTTAATGTGATGCAATCTCCTGAAGGAGAAAAGTTTGAAAACCATGGTGTCTATTTAGAGATTATCAAGGGCACGCGCCTCGTATGGACAAATGCGTACAGAACAGGCTGGCTGCCGAATGGCGATGCCCAACCCATGCTAACAACGATTGTTTTAGACTTCGCCAATGCAGGCAAAAACAAAACCCAATATGCCGCTGTGGCATTGCACTGGAACGAAGCCGCCAAAAAGCAGCATGAAGAGATGGGATTTTATGACGGCTGGGGCGTTGCGACTGATCAGCTAGTGGCGTATGCGAAATCGATGAGGTAAGATTTGAAAACCACAGAGGACACAGAGAGCACAGAGGAAGAATCGGAAAGAGATCCTTTGACTGAGAAAGTCATTGGCTGCGCGATTGAGGTGCATAAGCGTCTTGGCCCGGGGTTGTTGGAATCTGTTTATGAGCAGGCGATGGCGATCGAGCTTCAGCAACAGCAGATTCAATTTGAACGCCAAAAATATCTGCCTGCAATCTATCGTGATCAAAACGTCGGTGAATTTAGAATCGACTTGCTGGTTGCAAATCAACTTGTCATCGAACTAAAAGCCGTACGCGCCATCGAAACGATTTTCACCGCACAAATTCTCACCTACATGAAACTCGGAAATTTCAAAAAGGGGTTAATCATTAATTTCAACGTCCCCAAACTAATCACCGGAGTTAAACGCTATGTTCTCTAACACCTCTGTGCTCTCTGTGTCCTCTGTGGTTACGCATTCTTTTTCAGGAGAAAAATATGGACTTCATTAAATCGATTACCATCACCCGCATCTTCGACGCCCCGCGCAAGATGGTATTCGAAGCATGGCTTGATGAAAAACATCTGCAGCAGTGGTGGTCACCGCGCGGCTTCACGAACCCCGTCTGCAAAACGGAGGGCAAGCCTGGCGGTACGATATTAATCCACATGGCGCACCCCGATCTTGGAGAGATGCCGATGGGCGGTAAATACGAAGAAGTTTCGCCGATTGATAAGATCGTGTTTACCACGACGGCATTCCCAAATGCCGAGGGAGTGCACCAGCTTCAGGGGCACAATGTTGTGCTCTTCACCGACGAAGGCAAGAAAACCAAAATTGTATTAACAGCCAGCATTGTCAAAGCCGGGCCGGGTCTCGAAGGCGCGCTCGCCGGCATGGATCAGGGGTGGAAAGAAAGCCTCGATCGCCTGGGCGAACTCGTTGAAGATACGTCAGAGCGCGAGATGAAGATCACGCGCGTGGTCGATGCTCCGCGCGAACTGCTGTGGAAAATCTGGACTGACCCCGAACACATCAAAGAGTGGTGGGGGCCAAATGGTTTTACCAACACCATTCACCAGTTCAATCTTGCCCCGGGTGGTGAATGGCTGCTGACGATGCACGGCCCTGACGGTACCGACTACCCAAATCATATTCGTTTTGTCGAAATCATACGCAATGAACGCTTGATCTATGACCATGGCCAGCCAGAAGACGGTGGCCAGTTTCGGACATTCGTGCATTTTACAGATGAAGGCAACAAGACGCGCATCACGATGAAGGGCGTCTTCAAGACTGTGGAGTATAAAAATCTGGTCGTTGAGAAATATGGCGCGCTCGAAGGCCAGAAAGAACACATTGCGCGCATGGAAGCCTACGCCGCCAAAATGCTAACACGCTGAGGAGAAGACATGAGCTACATAGATGGATTTGTGATACCAGTGCCGCTCGAAAAAAAGCAGGCCTACATCGAAATGGCGCGCAAGGCGCAGGCGATCTATCTCGAATATGGCGCGATACGCGTCGTTGAGTCATGGGGCGACGACCTGCAAAAGGGAAAAATCAACGACTTTCGCACAGCCGTGATCGCCGAAGATAATGAAGGCGTGATATTTTCATGGATAGAATGGCCCGACAAAGCCACACGCGATGCGGGCAACCAAAAGATCATGGCCGATCATCGCATGCAAATGCCTGATGAAATGCCATTTAGCGGCGCGCGCCTCATTTACGGTGGGTTTTCACCACTGTTAGATTCGAGTAATAAATAAGGAGAATATTATGAACGATCAAACACCATCTGCAGGCGCTCTTCGGGGCGGCTGGGCTCTCAGCGGTCTCGCGATTGCGTTTCTGACCTTCGACGGCGTACTCAAATTTTTTCTCGATAAAATGCCGCCCGAGGCAATGGCCGATTCGGCCAAACTCGCTTACCCGATGAACATCATGAACCCGTGGCCGAGCCACATTCTTTTTCCCGTTTATCTCGGCGTATTTATCTGGCTTGGGCTTTACCTGCGTATGCCGGCGCTGCGCGCCTTCGTGCCAGTGAGAAAGGGTTGAGACTCATCCAGGCAAACGTAATATGAAGACGGTTAATTCTAAAGACGGTACGCCGATCGCTTACGACGAATCAGGCCAGGGCCCCGCAGTCATTCTCGTCGGCGGAGCGATGGGTTTCAGAAAATTTTCCGGTGCAGTCGAATTGTCCGGTCTTCTGTCCAAATACTTTACCGTTATCAATTTTGACCGTCGCGGGCGTGGCGACAGTGGTGATGCGGGTAATTATGCGGTTACCCGTGAAATTGAAGACATTGCGGCGCTTGTCAAAGCCGTCGGTGGTTCGGCCTATCTCTATGGTA
>JAKQXK010000441.1 GCA_029561505.1 Spirochaetota bacterium
TGGTATCGGGTGGAGAACGGGTAGGCCACCATGCTGTAGTGTCCGCTGTGCAGCGCCAGGTGTTTGCGCGCGGCAAGAAGGTAACGCTGCCCGGCGTTTTTTTCCGGGCGTTCTGGGTTCTCTTTCGCAAATTCTTTTTTGAGTTTTCATTTCTCGATGGCAGCGCGGGCATCATCATCACGTACTATTCGGCGGTCGCGACTTTTACCAAGTATATCAAGCTCTATGTCCTTATGCGTGTCCCCTCCCCCCAACCCCCTCCCCGTAAACGGGGAGGGGAGGTCGCAGGCGGGGGTGGGCATGAATAACCAAATCGTCTGGGATAACCATTACGGCCGCGAGCGCGCGCGCCAGCAATACCCCGACGAGAATGTGGTGCGCGTGCTCAAGAAATATTATGCGGGCGCTGCGCAGAACGGGCGTGCCCTCGATCTCGGTACGGGTAGCGGCCGCCATCTGCCCGTTCTGGCTGATCACTTTTCAAGTCTTTTCGCAGCTGACTTTTCGGGAGCATCGCTGGGGTTGCTACCGACGGGTGCTTCAGCTAAGGCGCAGCTGGCCTTACCTGAGGTTCCTTTTGCTGACGCATCTTTCGACTTTGTGCTCTGCTGGGGTGTTTTACACTATCTCGTCGCCGAAACTGTACCCGATGCGCTCAGCGAAATTCTGCGGGTGCTGAAACCCGGCGGCCGGGTTTTTCTCACGCTGCGATCTGACGCCGATACGCATTTGCGGCGCCAGCTGCAAACAGGTGACCTCGCGAGCGGCCACGCGCAGCTCTACAGCAAGCCCGACGCGCTGCAGCTCTTTACGGGGTTCACAGAAACCCATTACGGCTATATCGCCCGCCAGCCGCTCGGCGAAGAGGGCCTCGTCGCGCACCACATGATATTCGCGCAGAAATGAAAGGCGCGCGCGTGAAACAGATTCGTGGCAGGCAGACACCGGCCTGCCCGGTATGCGCCTCGGGTCAGGTTGCCTTCAAATACCGCATCACCCGGCACCGCTTCGATATTTGGGTTTGCAGCGCCTGCCGCTCTGAATTTCAGCACCCGCTGCCAAAATCTGCCGACGCCTATTATGACGAAGGTTATTATACCGGCAAATCGGCTTTCAGCTACCAAGATGAGCGCCGGCAAGAGCACTATCATAACTTCGTTCACGCAGCGCGCGTTCGGAGCGTTGTCGGCTACATACGAACAGGTAACACTTCAGCTCTTGAGAGGCCGAAGCTGCTCGACGTGGGCTGCGCCTTCGGCGCGTTCGTGCGTGCCGCCGCAGAAAACTTTGAATCATCAGGGCTCGATGTTTCTGATTTTGCCATTTCTGAGGGCAATAAAATAAACGCAGAAAAACAGCTCGAATGCCGGCTCTGGCGCGGTGATCTGACGCATCTGCCCAAATCTTTGGCCGCACGCAGGTTTTTTTCGGGCGATAGTTTTGCCGCGATCACGCTTATCGAAGTCGCAGAACATCTGCAAAACCCGCGTACCGCTTTCGCCTCAGCATATAAACTGTTGAAACCCGGCGGCGTGCTCGTGATTCAAACGGCAAACTTTGAAGGCTGGCAGGCAGTAAAGGGTGGTGCCGACTATCACTACTACCTGCCGGGCCACCTCGTCTATTATACGGCGACGGGCCTCAAGCAGATGCTGACCGATCTCGGCTTTCGTGAGTTCAAAGAATTTTTCCCGGTTGATTTTCCGCTCTGGGCAAAATGGCGCAAAGCCTGGGGGGATACCAAATCGTTCAGAGACCTGACGCGTTTCTGGCGCATGTCGCTCTATCACCTGAAGTCTAAACTTAGCTGGCGTGGCCGGCCGCTGACAAGCAGCTACGTACTGTATGCACGCAAATAAATCTGCGCAAAGCGCAGATTTATTTGCGTGCTTATAATATCTTCAGGCTTGAAACAGATATCAGCGCGAGCAATATACCGACGATCCAGAAGCGAATCACCACTTTGTTTTCATGCCAGCCACCGAGTTCAAAATGGTGGTGCAGTGGCGCCATGCGAAAGATGCGCTTCTGCCGCAGCTTATAAGAACCCACCTGCAGAATGACGCTCAGGGCTTCTGCAACGAATATGCCGCCGAGAATCATCAGCAGAATCTCGCGGTGAATCAAGATCGCCGTCATACCGATTGCCCCGCCAATCGCGAGCGAACCGGTATCACCCATAAAAACCTCGGCAGGGTGCGCATTAAACCAAAGAAAGCCCACGCAGGCACCCGCGAGCGCTGCGAGAAATACCGAAACTTCATTCGCTTCGGGCACGTGCACGAGCAGAAGATAGCGGGTAATTTCGTCGAGACCGGTGATATATGCAATGAGCGCCAGGGTGACGAGCACGACGACTGAAATACCGGCCGCAAGCCCATCGAGCCCGTCAGTGAGATTGACCGCATTGCTCGTGCCAACGACGACGAACATCCAGAAAAAAATGGCCAGAACCCCCATGTTGATCAGCGGATTTTTCATGAACGGCAGATAGAGGTTCGTGGCCTGTTCGGGAGCCCCTTTTGCCGTATAAGGAAACATATAAACAACGATCGCGAAACTCAGCGCGATCAGTATCTGCCAAAAAAACTTGGTTCGCGGTTTCATGCCGCCGCTGATTTTGAGCACCGATTTGCTGTAATCGTCGACAAAACCAACCGCGCTGAGCGCGAGTGTGCCCAGCCACACGAGCATGACGTAAAGATTGCTGAGATTGCCCCACAACAGAATCGAAACGCTCATGCTCGCCATGATCATCATGCCGCCCATCGTGGGCGTACCGGCTTTCGCCTGATGCGATTCGGGCCCGTCGCTGCGCACAGATTCACCGAATCTGAGGCGCCGCAAGAACCTGATAAAGCGCGGACCAAAAAGGTATGCGAGCAAAAGCGCCGTGATCGCTGCGGCGACGAGTCTGAAAGAGGTATAGTTAAAAATTCGAAACCACGATACATGCTTCTGTAGCGGGGTCAGCAACAGCTGTAACACGGGTTTGCTTAAATTTGGGGCATAAGTTGAAAATGAAAATACAGACTTCTCGCGGGGGTTAATCCGCCTGTTCTTGCAAAACGCCGGTCACGATCAGGTATTGTCCCAGGTAATAGGTCGCCATAATCGCATACCGCGCCCAGGGAAAGGGGGAGTAAAACTTGTTCAGCGCCAGCACGCTGTCTGAAATCACGAAGGCGATTGCCCCGGCAATGACCGTGAAGTTGAGCCTCGACCGGTGCAGCGAAGTGACAAGCATCGAACTGATAACGCCAATATAGACTGCAACCGGCAATTGCATCTGCCCGAGGTGCGGCCACAAAAAAGCGGCCATCGCAGCGGGAAAAGCCACCGCGAGAACCGTCGGCAAAATCATGTTGCGCCGAACCGCGGCCCCTTTAAGAAATAGCGCGACATAAAAGATATGCGCCGTCAGAAACGAGACCAGCCCCGCGATGAAGTTGCCCTGAAACGTCAGGTCGAGAATGACGTCCCCTGCCCCTGAAAAGACAACTGCGGCGACCAGCAGCCATTTGCCGCGAAACGGAGCCGACGCTACCACCGCGCCGAATAGCAGCAAAATGGGAAAAACTTTGAGTGCAAAACTTCCTTCATAAGGCGAGTAAGGCAGCGTGGCAATAAAGGCAAGTGCAAGTATCGCATAGAGAGCCCGGGCGCGAATTTTCATATGCCACCTTCACGGCAGCACGCGGTGCAGCAAAGCCTTTTACCCGGTTAACTTCTTGTCCGCACGTTTCGGCGCAAAACTTTCGCATGTGTCAAAAGCCTGGTTTCAAAGTATAAATCCGCAATACGCAGACAGGTATGCGCTCGATGAAATCATCTACCGCTGCCCGGGTTCGGGCGATCTGCTCGAGGTGCGCCATGACATGGACGCGCTCAAGAAAAAATCAGCGCAAGACTGGCGCGAACTCTTTGAGAGCCGCTGGCGTTCGCAGAACAAGGTCGACGCTTCGGGCATCTGGGGCAAACGCGAGTGGGTTCTGCCCGAGCTGCCGGTAGAAGACATTGTCACGCTCGGCGAAGGCGCCACGCCACTCTTTTCGGGCGCCGAACTTTCGCGGCAATTCGCGCACAACGACCTTTTTGTAAAACTCTGCGGCAACAGCCACACGGGTTCGTTCAAAGACCTTGGCATGACGGTGCTTGTCTCACAGGTAAACCACATGATCAAGAAGGGTGCACCGATTCGCGCGATTGCCTGCGCATCGACGGGAGACACCTCGGCCGCGCTCGCCGCTTACGCCGCATACGCCGGCATCTTAAGCGTGATTCTTTTGCCGAAGAACAAAATTTCGCTGGCGCAGCTGATGCAGCCGATTGCAAACGGCTCGCTCGTGCTCGCGCTAGATACCGACTTCGACGGCTGCATGGAAATTGTGCAGCAGCTGACTCTTGAGAAAAATATCTATCTTGCCAATTCAATGAACAGCCTGCGCATCGAAGGGCAGAAGACCGTCGGCATCGAAGTCGCGCAGCAACTCGGCTGGCAGCTACCCGACTGGTTTATTATTCCGGGTGGCAACCTCGGCAACGTCTCGGCGCTCGGTGCGGGCCTGAAGATGCTCTATGAACTGGGCGTCGTGAACTCATTGCCGCGCATTGCCGTCGCGCAGGCCCAGGCGGCAAACCCACTTTATCTGGCGTCGAAGAACGATTTCAAAGACTTCAAACCGATTACCGCAAAAGAAACCGCAGCGTCGGCAATCCGCATTGGTAACCCTGTGTCAGTCAAGAAAGCGATCGCGACACTCAAAGAATTTGGGGGTGTTGTTGAAGAGGCTACCGAGAGCGAACTTGCAGACGCAGCGGCGCTCGGCGACAAAGCGGGGCTGCTCGTCGACCCACACACGGGCGTTGCGCTCGCCGCATTCAAAAAACTGAAAGCAGGTGGAGTGATTCGTGAACATGAATCGGCCGTCGTCATTTCTACGGCACACGGACTCAAATTTGCCGACTTCAAGATTCAATACCATTCACCCGAATCTGCGGCGCTACACAAGAACCTGCCGGTCGATCTGAAGCCGACGCTCGGTGCAGTGAAAGATGCGGTGGCTGCGTTTCTCGATCGAAAGAAATGAGCGAACAGTATATGGCAAAAGACAGAAAGAACCTGTTACCCGCAAGCGGCATCTCGACGCGTTCGATTCATGCAGGCCACGACACACACCAAGACCCGCACCGGCCGCTCATCACCCCGATCTACCAGACGGCGAGTTACGCATTCGACGAAGTAGAGGGCCTGTGGAATTTCTACGGTAAAAAATCTACCCGCCTGGCCGAATATGCGCGCTATGGTACCCCGACGCAGCGCGCGCTCGAAGAGACGCTCTGTTCGCTCGAATATGCCGAAGATTGTATCGTCATGTCGAGCGGTATGAATGCAATCGCAACGGCAATCTGCGGCCTCTTGGGTCAGGGTGACCACGTGGTATCTTTGCGCGAAGGTTACCGCGGCACCTTTAAACTCTTCGACCAGCACCTCGCTCGTTTTGGTATTGGCATCAGCTACAGCGATATTTCTCTCGAAGCGATCAAAGCCGCTTGCCATGCAAAGACGAAACTGATTTTTATTGAGGTGCCAACAAACCCTTACCTGCGCCTCGTCGATATCGATGCGCTCGTGCAGTTTGCCCGCGAACGAGGCATCTATACCCTCGTCGATGCGACGTTTGCCTCACCGATGAACTTTAACGCGCTGAAACACGGCGCCGATCTCGTTACACATTCGCTTACCAAATTTCTGAACGGGCACAACGACGTGATTGCCGGCGCAGTTCTGGGTTCGAAAGAACTCATTGAAAAGGCGCGCTCGTTTCGCAACCTGTTCGGCAGCAACCCCGACCCGCACCAGTGTTACCTTATTTCGCGCGGCATCAAATCGTTCGCTGTGCGCATGCGCGAACACAACCGCTCGGCGCTCGAAATTGCCAGCTTTCTCGAAGCACAACCGCAGATTGAAAAGGTCTGGTATCCGTTGCTCGCATCGCACCCCGATCACGCGCTCGCCCAGCGCCTGCTTGCGGGCGGTGGCGGCATCGTGTCTTTTCAGGTAAAAGGTAAAGATAGCTCACAGGCAGCCGGGCTCGCCGCGTCGACCCATGTCGTCGAGGCGCTCAAAATACCCACAATCGGTGCCTCGCTCGGCGGTGTCGAGTCGCTGATTCATCAGCCTTCAGTCATGAGTTATGCCGATATGGATGCCGACGCGAGACTCAAAGAAGGTATTCACGATAACCTGATTCGGTTCTCGGTCGGCCTCGAAGATACAGCCGACCTGATCGCCGATCTCAAACAGGCGCTCGCCTCTCTGTAGCAGGTTTCATTTTCAGCAGCCTGTTGAGGCAACGTGGACAAATCAGACGTAAGTCACTGCCTCAGCGCCACCAGAGGCTGAGCCAGGGTACATACGTAATCAGCAGCTGCGCTATGATCAACGCGACCAGATACGGTACAATCGACTTGTATACCTCGCTCATGGGCTTCTGAAAGCGCAATGAGCTCAAGAACAGGTTCAGGCCGACTGGTGGTGTCAGATAGCCGATCTCGAGATTCGTGAGAAAAACAATGCCCAGATGCAGCATTGGAATCTGGTAGCTTTCTGCTATCGGAATAATCAGCGGCGATATCACAATGATGGCTGAAAAAATATCCATCAGGGCGCCAACGATCAGCAGAAAAATATTGAGCAGCATCAGAAATGTCAGCGGTGAGTGTATGTACTGGCTGATAAAGGCAAACATCTTGCCGGGCAGCGCGTCATAGAGCAGCGCATTGGTCAGAATCATTGCAAAGAAAATAATCATGATGATCGAACCGACCATGGCAATTGCTTCTTCAAAGACTCTGACAAGTTTCGACCAGCCAATTTCACGAAAGATGACCACTTCGAGAACGAGATAATAGAGCAGAAAAAACACGCCAAGTTCGGTTATCACCATGAAACGCGAATGCATCAGCACATAAAGCAGGGGTATTGCCGCCAGCTCAGCGACTAACTTAACGGCATCGCGCGGAGAAAAAACCGCCGCGTCGAGCTGCGCCTGAAGTTCATTTGCCTGCGCAGCAGTTTTTGCAGAAAATGAGTGCATAAGAACGACTGCCGCCAAAGCGAGAAGCAACACAAGCCCGGGTAAAAGCCCCGCGCGATAAAGCTCGTTAATGTCAGCCTTATTCTCGCTCATGATACCGAAGAGCATCACAGGCAGACTCGGGCTGAAGAGCAGGCCGATTGAGCCCGACGCGGTGATCAGACCAATCGCGCGGTTCTGCGTATAGCCGACGCCGGCCAGAATCGGATACAGTATACCTCCGATCGCGACAATCGTGACGCCCGACGCTCCGGTGAGCGGTGTGAACAGAGCTGCGATAAAGATACAGACGACCCCGAGGCCAAATGTACCTACTGAGCCAACACGGCGCACCGCAATCAGATAGAGATTAATTACCCGTTTCGCAAAGTTTGAATGCGCTATCAGATAACCTGTCAGCGTGAAATAGGGAATCGTCAGAAACAGTGCGCTCTGGTCACCCGTGAGTTTCGCCAGCGGATCGCTGAAGACGACCGTAAGCTGGCGCGTCAGATCGGCGAACCCACCTGTGCCAATCGCTGCCGCGTTTGTCTGCTGGTAGATCGTGCCAAGGGTGCCAAGCCCGAGAAACAGCGGCATGCCGAAAAGCATCGCCGCAACGCAAAGCAGCGAAAGCGCGATCGTCATGAATCTTGCAAGAGCTTCACATGCTTGCCAAATTCACGGCTGAAATTTCGCATCAGCTGCGCGGCTTCTTTGTCTTGTGTCGCACGATCGAGAACGTCGGCCATTTTTTTGAGGGATTGATAAAAGAAAATATTCATGTCACCGACGAGCATGTCTTTTGTCCACAGGTCGATGCCGAGAGTGGTCTTTTCATCGCCGCTGAAAAGTGAAAGCATAAAGGCATCGGCCTTCTCTTCGCCTTTTGAGGCACCGGGCGCCAGCCAGCTGATTGATTCGGGAATCGCGTCTTTGTCGAGGCCAACCCGAATGATAATTTCTTTTTTTTCTGTGTCAGACATAGACCCTACTTTTTCTTCTTATTTTGTTCGCTGAGAATCTTGAGCGCCTGCTCGCGCGTAATTTTTTTTCGCAAGACGACCTGATAGCTGACCCGAAAATCTTTGGGCACAATTTCTGTCTTGGCAAACTGTAATTGCCAGCGCGTAATGTCGTCGCTCATAATCTTGTCAGTTTCTTTCATGATTGAAGGCTTTGACTGGCGAACCCGGTATGGTTTTCCCGTAGTTGGATACAGTTCAACGCGAATCTGCCCTTCTTGCAGGCTATTGACCATATCGAATTTTCGAAACTCTTCGGCGATTGCCTGATCACCGGCAAGGTCTTCTTTGACGCTGATATTTTCATTAAATGCTATCTGCTTGCGCACAAAACCATCTGATGTCACAAAAACCCTGAAGACCTCTTCATTTTCGGGTGCCCGGTTGAAGAATGCCTCACGCATCGCAGCGAGTTCGGAGTCCGAAGGGTATGTACCGTGGGCAGCGTCGCCCTTGATCGGTTGGTTTACGACCAATGCCGTTGTGCCCGAACCTGCCCCCTGCCCCGTGCCCGTTGTCTGACAGGCCACTGCGAGCAGAGCAACCGGAATAACCGTGAGAAAAAATCGCATGCAATAGCGGCTTGAATGCGCTTTGCAGCGTCAAATCAAAACGCGGCTAAGAATGGGCAAGGCTGACGACCGGTATTTGCAAAGGTGCTTCTGCCCACGATGGATGAAAATCCCTGTTCGACGGCTGTAGCCCCTCTGATCTGATGAAATCAGCAACACGTTTATCTTTCGCATATTCTGGACTATACGCAATCTCGCGTGCACCTGCCATTTGCTGCAGCTTTGCCGCAAAATTGACGGTATTGCCAAAATAATCAATACCATTATTGAGATTCACGGCAAGACAGGGGCCGCTGTGAATGCTGACGCGCAGCAGCACCCCGCCGGTTGCAGCATCGCCGTTGAATTCGCGCTGCAATTCGACAGCGGCCTTGAGGCATTGCAGAGCATCGGCAAACGCGACCATCGCTGAATCGCCTATTGTTTTCACAACTGCACCATTATTTCGGCGCACAACCTCGTAAGTTCGCTGAAAGTGCCTGCGCACCGCCGTAAACGCCTCACCGTCACCGCTCTTCAGGTACAGTGCTGTTGACCCGACAATATCGGTGAAAAGTATATTCTGAGAGCCGAGCTCAATCTTGAGACCTTCGGCCAGGGTCTGACTGCCAAACAAATCTCTGAACGCCTGCAGGCCAAAAATTTCTGCCGGTCTCAGTGCGTCGTTATCTTCGTCTTTTCGCTCAACGATAAGTGTCACGGGTTGTTCTGTCTCATTTGCAAAAGCGATACCGGGATGTTCTTTTGTCATAACAGGCGGTGCGCCGGTTCTGAGCGTAACTTTAGTACTTTCGCCCGTGCCCACCGATACCTGAGTAAATCTCTCATCACCGATAACGCGAAACCGGTATTCACCGGCGTCGAGTTCTGTTTCGAGATCGAGAGCCTCACGGGGAGCAACGCGCCGCTGCACATAAATATGCCGCTTGGTTGCAGGCTCGGCTGCACAGAAAAGTTTCTTTTCAACTTTGCGTATTTCGGGGTTAACCTGAAAGATCACTTCGAGATTGCCGATTTCTTCTGTCGAAAAATTGATATCGCAGACATCGCAGCGCTCTTCTTGCGGCAGATCACCTAGCGAGCCGACTGACTTTCTGACACCGCGGCAATGCGGGCAGGTGACATCCCACGAGAGTGAGAGAATACCCGCGTGGGTCGCGTAGAGCGTTGCATGCAGAATGCGGCTCAGCGGCTGCGAGAGTTGCCGGGCCAGAACTTTTGGCTTCAACCGGTTTAGTTCTTCTTCGTTTGCCTGCAAGACATGATTTGCCAGCGCATGAATGTCGCCGCTGTCGCCGCCTGCGTCGACTGCGCGCTTCACGAGCGCCTCAAGGCGCGCCTCGGTTTCGGCGTCTGCGGCCGAATCGGCAGGGGCCGCTTCAGCATAGATGGCCCGCTGCCGCGACTCAAAATCGCGGCGTGTATGAATCGCGTGGGTAATCTTTGAAAGCGCGCGCTCGTAGTCTTTTCTCAGACGCGGCATCGCGACGGCTAGCAGCAGGCGAGCAAATATGTTGCGTGGCACCCAACCGAAATAGACATAAAAATCGGTCTTATCGCCCTGGGGTACGAGCAGGTACCGGCTGCGTACATAGGTCGCAAAACCTTTCGAATAGATGCGCGCGTTATTGAGCCCTTTGTGGTATTCCCATTCCCATGGAACCTCTTCCCATTCTGAGAGAATACCTGCGTTGACCGAACTGCCGAACAACCTGCCGTTTTTTTCGACGTAGGTCATTCGCGGCAGAGCGAGCAGTTTGTTAAAGGTAGATGTATCAATGAGAAAAGGCCAGAGATCTGCCACAGATTCTGGCAACGTGAATTTCCACAGAAAATTCTGCGGCCGGCGTGCACCTGTCTCGTGCGCTTGCCATGGATATTTTTTCAGAAAATCTTTCAGTTTTATTGAAGATGCAGATGTGTTTGCCGGCATGCGGCAATAATTTACACTGCAGCAGGCAATTGAGCCATTTTTCCTGAACAGAAGGTACAATGAAAACGATTTTGAAGACCATGACCCCGGCTGTGCAAATCGAAAAGGCCGACTACAAGGTGCGCGAAGAAAGTCTGCGCATCAGACTTCTGGCGCTGCAAAAAGACCTGGCGGCGTCTGACCGCGCGATTCTTATTCTGATGAATGGGGTCGAAGGTTCGGGCAAAGGCGAAACCACACGCAAGCTGCTCGAATGGCTCGATGCGCGCGGGGTAGAAACCAACGCCTTCTGGACAGCTCAGGGCGAAGAATCTGAACACCCGCCGCTGTGGCGCTTCTGGCAGAAAATACCCGCGCGCGGCAGGGTGGGCATCTTTTTTGGTTCGTGGTACACGCAGCCCATTATCGACCGGGCGTTTAAGAACATCAGCAAAGAAGAATTTGAACGGCAACTCGGCGAAATACGCAATCTCGAAGAAATGCTGATCGCCGAGGGGGTTATCCTCATTAAATTCTGGATGTACCTGTCGCTCGATGCGCAGAAAGATATCGCCAAAGCACGCAAGGCAAAAGCCGCCACGCGCTGGCGCATCTCGTCGCTGGCGCGCAAGTTTGCCCGCAAACGCAAACGCTTTCAGAAGGTCGACCTCGAGGTACTCAGCCAGACGCACACAACGATAACCCCCTGGACGATTATTGACGCGGCTTCAGAGCGGTCGCGCGAACTGGCGGCAGGCGAAACGCTGGTCGAAAAACTGCGTCAGGCACTGCACCCCACCGGTGAGATACAGTTACAGACACGACCGCGCTTCAAAGTAGCCGCGCGCAACTACATCGCCGATCTCGACCAGACGAAAAAAATTAACGATGAAGAATATAAAGAAGAACTCGCCAGGCTGACCGCTCGTGTGGCGACCCTCAGCGACCGCATGTCGACCTCAAAAAAGAGCCTGGCGCTGGTTTTCGAAGGCCCCGATGCGGCTGGTAAGGGCGGCGCTATTCGCCGCGTAATCGCCGGTATGGACCCACGCCACTACCGCGTCATCGGCATTGCAGCACCAACCGACGAAGAGAAGGTAAGGCCCTATCTCTGGCGCTTCTGGCGCAACACCCCACGCGACGGCAAGATCCATTTTTTCGACCGTTCGTGGTATGGCCGGGTGCTCGTTGAACGTATCGAGAAATTCTGTACCGAAAACGAATGGCAGCGCGCCTTCGGTGAGATTAACGATTTTGAGCTCGCGCTGACCGAGGCAGGCGTAACGATACGCAAATTCTATCTGGCGACCACGCAAGATGAACAGCTCGCCCGTTTCAAAGACCGGGAAATAACACCATACAAACAGTATAAGCTGACCGAAGAAGACTGGCGTAACCGCGATAAGTGGCACGCGTACGAAGCTGCCGCCTGCGACATGTTCGCGAACACGTCAACCGCGCATGCGCCCTGGATTCTTGTCGAAGCAAACAACAAGAACCACGCGCGCATCAAGGTGATGCGCAACGTGGTCGAAGCGCTTGAAGAAGCTTTGGCCTGAGGTCGGCCCGTGTATCGCAGGCTTTCGGCGCGTTATGCGCCGATTAAAGCTGCGAGGTCAATAACTCTGGTTGAATAGCCCCACTCGTTATCGTACCAGGTCAGCACGCGCACCATATTGTCTTGAATAACTGCAGTCATCTGGCCGTCGACGATCGAAGACAGTGGGTTTCCCTTGAAGTCGTTCGAAACTAGCGGCAGATCGGTATAACCGAGAATACCTTTTAGCGCGCCTTCTGATGCTGCCTTCAGCGCTGCATTGACGGCCTCTTTGGTCGTTGCCTTTTCAGTCTCGACCGTCAGGTCGACAACAGACACGTCGGGTGTCGGTACACGAATTGAAATGCCATCAAGCTTGCCCTTGAGCTCGGGAATCACAAGCGACAGCGCCTTCGCCGCGCCGGTCGACGTGGGAATCATGTTCAGCGCAGCGGCCCGCGCACGGCGCAGGTCTTTGTGCGGCAGGTCGAGAATCTGCTGATCATTTGTGTAGCTATGAATAGTCGTCATAAGACCTTTCTTGATGCCGAAATTTTCGAGCAGCACTTTTGCCACCGGCGCGAGGCAGTTGGTCGTACACGAAGCGTTTGAGATAATTTTGTGCTTTGATTTATCAAAATTCTTTTCGTTCACACCCAGCACGAAAGTGCCATCTTCGTTGGTAGCGGGCGCAGAAATAATTACCTGCTTTGCACCACCTTTTTCAATGTGCGTCTTTGCCTGATGCGCGTCGGTGAATCGCCCGGTAGATTCGATGACGATATCGCAGCCGAATTCGCCCCACTTTTGTTCTTCGAGTTTCGCAATAGCCGTCGCGTGAATTTTTTTACCACCGACGACGATGAAGTCTTTTTCGTGCGAGACTTCTTGCCCCCAAACGCCAAAGACACTGTCATATTTGAGCAGGTGCGCAAGGGTTGCGGTGTCGGTCAGGTCGTTGACCGCGACGATCTCTACATCTTTGCGGCCCCATGCCGCGCGAAACGCATTGCGGCCTATTCGGCCGAAACCATTGATACCAATCTTGATTGCCATAGACTCGAATCTATTTCAAAAACTGGGTGTCGAGCAGGTTAATGAAAAGAATCCGGTTAGCGAAAGCCAAATCGGCCGCGTATTTTGAGGCCTTCGGTCGCCTCGGTACGCTTTTCTTTGCGCATAATCTGTTCGACGTATGTCAGTTGGATATCGTACTTTCTGGCAATTTCGCGCGCTGTTGAGCCGGCGTTGTATTCTTTGACCATTTTGACGACCTGTTTGTCAGTAAACTTCGACCGAGGGTGGTTTTCGCCCTGGTGGCTGTCGGGGTTGATAGGCACCATTCGAATATGCCGCGGGTTCACGCATTTTTCGTTGCCGCAGATATTCTGCGGTATAGTGCGAAAATTGCGCCTTTTACCGCGCGCCGGGTTTTCAAGAATATATTTGCGCGCGTCGACGTTCAGTCGGTTGCCCTGCTGGGCGTTCACTGTCGTGACAATGGGAAATCCGCCTTTGTATGCACCGCGCCATTCGAGGCAGGCCCCGGTAACACCCGCACGCACGCGACCGCTCGGCCGGGCCAGCATCTCAAAGACCATGTGCGCCTTGAGTCTGGCGGGCCGGGGCATCTGCACCTCTCTGGCAAGAATTCTGTCAGCGACTTCGAGCAGTGTCAGTTTCGCGGTGCTGAATTTCTGCGGATAGCGGCGCAAGAACCCTGCGATGATGTCGATGTTCACTTTTTGCAGCGAAGGTTTGGCGCTGTATGGCGATAGGTCATTGCGAACGCGAACAGCCTTGCGCCGACGAGCAGAACCAGCCTTGCTGCTTTTTTTCTCTGGTCGTCTGGCAGATCGTATGCGCATCGCTTTCTCAATACATGCTATCGATCAGCTTCGCGTATTTGTCGGCGATGAAATTACGTTTCATCTTGAACAGGTTGGTGATTTCTTCGCCGACTTCCATGGGTTTTGGCAAGAAACGAAAATCCGTAACGCGTTCAAAACCTTTGAAACCGTTATCGGCAGAGACCTGACGCTTCACAATTTTGCTGAAGTGATCGACGAGTTCTTTGTTGGCATTGAGATCTGATTTGGGGTCGGCAGAGATGCCCGCGACCTCTTTGACCTTGTCGAGGTTGGGCCATACGAGCGCCGTGAGTGTTTTTTTATCCTGACCGACAACGATGATCTGGTTAATCTGCGCGTCTTCGAGAAGCTTGTTTTCAATCGGTACCGGCTCGACGTTCTCACCACCGAGCAACACAATGGTTTCTTTGGCGCGGCCACGAATCGACAGCGTGTTGTTGAAGCTGAAAAAGCCAATGTCGCCGGTGTTCAGCCACCCGTCTTTGCTGATCGTCTTCTCTGTCGCTTCGGGGTTTTTGTAATAACCCTTCATCACCTGCGGACCGCGCACATGAATGACACCTTTTTCGCCTGTGCGCACACGCTCACCTTTATCATTCAGAATCGCAACCTCGGTACCGTTTGGCACGAAACCAACGCTGCCCTGAATAATTTTACCTTCGGTACGTACCGAAATGATCGGCGCGCATTCTGTCATGCCGTAACCTTCGTAAACGGGAATACCGATCACGTTAAAAAACTCGTCGACGTGAGCTGGTAGCGCCCCGCCCCCTGAGATACTGCCGCGAAAACGGCCGCCCATTGCCTCGCGAATTTTCGAAAACACAACACGGTCTGCGAGCCGCGCCGGAATATACAGGCTCGCTGCAGTCAGGGCTGAAGTCGCGGTTCGCGACAGCCGGTCTGCGTCGCTTTCAGGCTGCTGCATGAGCTCGTTACCTGCCAGATAATCGACTGCTTTTTTATATTCTTTTGAGATGCGGTAGGCCGTTTCGAACATCATTTTTCGTGCCGGCTCAGACTTCTCGATGCGCTGCATAATGCCCTGGTAAAGGCTTTCCCACAATCGTGGGGCTGAAGGCATGAAGGTCGGCTTTACTTTGGCAAAGTCGTCGCGCACATCGCGCACGTTCGTATAATAGATCGGAATTCCCTTTGCAATTGCCCCGTAATCAACGGCACGCTCGAATATATGCCAGACCGGCAGAAGCGACAGCATGCTGTCGTCGGGGCGAAGACCGATGGCCTTTGGCACTTCATTGATATTGTAGACCATGTTACCGTGTGAGAGCATAACGCCTTTCGGCATTCCGGTGGTGCCCGACGTGTAGATGATGGTAAAAAGATCGTCGCTCTTGACGGCGTCGCAGCGCTCTTTGAGGCCTGCAAGTTTTTCGCCGCGCAGTGAAGCCCCTTTGTCGAGCAACTGCGTGAGCGTGAGAATATTGTCGGCGTCGCTCTTGAACTTTGGGTCGAGCACGATCACCGTCTGCACGCCCGTGTCTTTAATCACCGATTGCAGCTTTTTGAGCGTCGCGTCGTTTTCGACGATGCAGATTTTGCATTCGGCATGCGACATAATGTACTTGATCTCATCAACCGTTACATCTGTGCCGCGCGGCACGTTGGCGGCACCTGCAAGCAGCACCGCTATGTCAGAAATAATCCATTCGACACGATTGTCGGCCAGAAAGCCGATGCGGTCGCCCGCCGCTACGCCCATATCGATGAGCGCAATGGCGAAATTTTCGGCATTCTTCAGAACTTCGCCATAGGTTGTACCGACAAAGTCTTTCTTTTCGTTCTTCGCGTAAAACAGCTTCTTCTTGCCGTAGAGCTCGTTGGATTGATAAAAGATTTCGTTAATTGTGCTGTATGCCATCTGCCCGACTAAGATTGCGAGCGCGGCGGTCAAGTTATGTTCAGAGAGCGGCCCGGCAGACAAGATCGTAAAATATCCCACGCGTATGCGAATTTGATTTTACACCAGCTGCCCACGTGCGCTGCGTACATCATGCCAGCGCACAACCTGCCCTACCGCCCGAACGTCGGCATCGTCGTCTTCAACGCCGACGGACTCGTGCTCGTCGGCGAACGCCTCGACAATCCCGGGGCATGGCAATACCCTCAGGGCGGTGTCGATGCCGGTGAAGATTTTGACGCAGCGGCCCGCCGGGAACTGCACGAAGAAACCGGTATAAAAAATGCGGATTTCATAGCCACGACAAAAGATTTGCTTTATTATGACTTTCCGCCAGACCTCATTATACCGGGGCTCACCGACCGGTATGCAGGCCAGATGCAGCGCTGGTTTCTCGCTTACTGGAACCACCCTGCTGACGAGGCCGATCTGAAGACGCACACGCAAGAATTCGCGCGAGTACAATTCATGCCAATGGCAGATGCAACAAACCAGATAGTGCCATTCAAGCGAAACATTTACGAACAACTCGAACGCGAGTTCTTGCCACTAATGCACGCGCACCTTCGGCGGTGAAAACCTGCGCGAGGGCTGACACCGGGCGCGAGATGAATTTGAGAATTATCCTCGCTACCAGAGCTTTATTTCTGACTGCTATTACCTTGACCGGGTCTGTCTGTGACAGATAGCGCTATATGAGTGTTGTGCTGGTCGACTTCGGCCTCGATAATCGCAAATTGCTGAAACAGTTTGCCCGTTTTCCATGGCGGCACTATTCACTCAGCGAGAAATACATTCCGCAGTTGAACGCAGAACTACTGGGCAGCCGGCTGCTCGGGGTAAAAGGGCTCTTTACAAAAGAACATCCTTACCATAAACATGCGAAGGTCAGGCACTGGCTTGCGTATGAAAACGGCAAAATTGTTGGCCGCATCTCAGCCTCGGTTAACAGCGTTTACAACGACCACCATAAAACACAGATAGGCAACTTCGGTTTTTTCGAATCAATCAAAGACGACAAGGTTTCAACAGCGCTGTTTGCGGCCGCGGCTGCATGGCTTAAAGCCCAGGGTATGGTCACGATGCGTGGCCCGGGGCAATATGGCAACGCCACGCACGAAATTCAATCGTGGGCAATGAACAGCTTTCAAGATGCACCAACGGTCGAACTCACGATGTCGAAATGGTATTACCCCAAAATGGCAGAGAAGTTCGGCATGTACAAAGCCAAAGACTATTATGCCTACCTCAACCCGGTCGAGAGCGTCGAGTGGGATAGAGACAACAAACTGCTCGAACGCATGACCAACCGTTCGCGTTTTCGTATTCGCAAGATGGACATGAAAAACCTGCGCGCCGAGGTCGACAAGGTTATTGAAATCTACAACGAAGCGTGGAAAGACAACTGGGCATTTCTGCCGCTGACGAGCGACGACGGTCAGGTTATGGCCGAAACTCTGAAGATGGTGGCCGACCCTAACCTCTTGTTATTCGTTATGGACGGCGACCGCGAGATTGCCGTCATCGGCACGCTGCTCGACCTCAACGAAAAATTCTTGCGAAAGCGCAGCATCTTCGGCAATTCTGATATTGTGCGGTTGCTGCGTTTTTTTCTGGGTAAGAAGAGCATCACGCGCGCGCGTATCATGTTCTTCGGCATACGCCCCGAATACCGCAAGCAGGGCATAGATGCGATGGTGCTGTTTGCAACGCGAAATTATCTTTATGAACACACCGCGGTACGTGCTGTCGAAGCATCGCTGGTGCTCGAAGAAAACATGGTACTCAGAAACCTGTTCGGTCACTTCAGCGGTATCGAATACAAAAAGTACCGAATCTACGATTATGACCTGTGATCATCAACGTACGCGTTAAACCCCGCAGCAAAAAAACAGGCGTCGAGGTCAGCGACGACGGCGCGCTCGTGCTGAAGATACATGAACCGCCCGTCGACGGCAAGGCAAACAAGGCTCTCGTCGATACGATTGCCGAACTCTATGGCATTGCAAAGTCATCTGTGCGCATTGTCAGCGGCGAAACCTCACGCACCAAAAGAGTTGAGATACCAGACGGCGCTGAACTAAAAAAATTGAACTGAGGGCGACGCTACGGGGCCACAGCGGCGCTGTGGATTGTTTGGTTCGCTGATCTGTTCAGATTCTTCAGTTCTTTGACACGCGCAGAAAAATTTTGGCCGCCCCAAGGCTGCTGGGTAGTGATCGCCGAAAATAAACTCTGCAGCGCCTCGTCGTACTTCACCGGCCTGCCCTTTGCGCTATTCACGTAGATGAACTCAATCCACCCGAGTGCATGAACGCGTTTGCCGTCTTGGCTCAACATAAACGCTTCAGGTACGAGCCTGAATGAATCGTAGTGCAACAGTCGGGTCTTGATTTTCACGGTTTCGTTGAACTTTGCGGGCAAAAGATAGGCTAAATGCGTTTCACCGACAACCCAACCATTACCGGTTTTCGCCGTATGCTCGTATAGATCAAACCCGTAACTGGCCTTCAACTGCTCGGTGCGGGCCCGCATAAAATAGTTCAGGTAGCGGGCATTGTTCAGATGCCCGAACGGGTCGCAGTCCTGAAAGTCTATCCATGCCTCAGATTCAAGTTCTTTCGCCAGGTATGTCGAATTCATAACGCCTCCATATAGTGTATATGCACGTAATGTACGTGTATATACACTATATGGCAAGTTTTTGACGCTTTTTGCGAGCTACGCACCGGCTGCGCCGAAGGTCAAGTTGAGACCATTGCCAATACGAAGATGAAGATATGGATATCGACCCAATTGCGAACCTTGCGGCCAGCATGGCAGACATGAGCCAGATGCTCATGAAGATGAGCGACGCCAAACTCGCGCTCGAAGACAAGATGCTGCGCGTCGCCGGCGAAGAAGCGGCGCACTCGCTCAGCGCCGGCTCAGTAGACGTGACTGCCTGAGGCGGTTTTGAGGCCTCAGGCCCACAGAGCTTCAATAAATTCGCGCACGCGGCCGAGCCCCTTTTCAATCTGCGCCTCGCTCGTCGCGTAGCTGATACGAAAGCCGTTTTCATAGCCGAATGCCGAACCCGGCACCACCGCCACGAGCTTTTCATTCAGAAGGCCGGTGCTGAAAATTTTGCCGGTGTCGTTTTCGCCCGTACGTTTTTTGAGATCTGCCCAACCCGGCGCTGCGGTTAACCCGGCGATATCGGGAAAAAGGTAGAACGCGCCCTGCGGCTTGAAGACACGCAGGCCCTTGAGCCCTGAGAGCAGGTCAAACGCGAGGTCGCGCCGCTTTTCGAAAACAACGCGCATATCTTCGACGCACTGCTGTTCGGCGTTCAGCGCCACGACTGCGCCCTTCTGCGAAAAACTCGTCGCGTTCGAAGTCGACTGCCCTTGTATCATGTCCATCGCTGCAATAATTTCTTTCGGGCCACCGGCATAACCGAGGCGCCAACCCGTCATCGAATACGCTTTTGAGAGGCCGTTGATGATCACGGTGCGCGGTCGCAGCTTCTCTGAAGCAGTCGCGATGTTCAGCACTTCGGTACCGTACGCGAGTTTTTCATAGATGTCATCGGTCACGATAAGCAAATCGGGAAATTTTTCGAGCGCAACCGCCAGCGCCCGAATTTCATCGGGGGTATAGGTCGCGCCTGTCGGGTTCGAAGGTGAGTTCAGAATAAAAACCTTCGTTTTGCCCGAAACATTGTTTTCGATGTCTTGCGGCGAAAGCTTGAAGCCACTTTCAAACGTCGTGTGTATAAGCTTCATCGTGCCGCCCGCCAGGCGCACAATATCTTTATAGCTCACCCAATATGGCGCGGGGCAAACGACTTCGTCGCCGTCATTGATAACAGAAAGAAAAAAGTTGTAGAGCACCTGCTTGCCGCCGGTACCGACAATGATCTGGTTGGGTTTGAAATCCAACTTATTGTCGCGCTGAAATTTTGCGATGATTGCCTGTTTGAGTTCGGGAATTCCCGAAACTGCGGTGTATTTCGTGAAACCATTATTCAGCGCTTCGATCGCGGCGGCCTTGATGTGCTGTGGGGTGTCGAAGTCGGGTTCGCCTGCGCCAAAGCCAACGATGTCTTTACCCTCGGCCTTCAGTTCATTCGCGCGCGCAGTTATGGCAAGAGTGGGTGATGGCTCAATGAGTTCGAGACGGCGCGCGAGTTGCATAACCCACCGCAAATTGTATATGAGACAGGCTTACAAGCGAAGCAAACTTCTGCGCCCGGCGCGCCCGCCTTTCATCGCTTCTGGCCGCGCACAGCGCATTCTGGAGACTTCTGGTGCAGCACCTGCCAGCGTGCCCTCAGATCGGCCGTGATCGCTGAAACGGCATCAGCGTCGAGAGCTGAGGCCAGGGGCGGCCTGCGGCCAAGCGTCACGGCTATCTGCCGGTCAAGCGACCCTTGTATGGTTGCCGGAATATGTGAGTCGGTTCTTTGCGGCATCTTTCGCTCTTTATTCAGTTCGACGCGCAAAAACAACAGACTACGACGACGCCGGGACGATCTGAAAATTCTTGCTTTGTTATGTCTCATTGGTGCAATGCCGCATGGAAATCAAAACCGTCTCGCTCTACGTGATGGCGGGGTTCTACACTCTCGCGGGCATCGGGCACTTCGTCATGACGAAGTTTTTTATGCGCATCATGCCGCCATATATCCCCTGGCATAAGCCCATCGTTTACCTGAGCGGCATTGCCGAGATCGGTTTGGGCATTCTGCTGCTGTTACCCGCTTATTCTGCGTGGGCCGCATGGGGGGTCATTGCGCTGCTGGTGGCGGTTTTCCCGGCGAACCTCTACCACTTTTCGAGCGGCGGCGCCGGCATGCGCATACCACAATGGGCGCTCGCTCTGCGCCTGCCCCTGCAGGGCGTGCTGATGGTTTGGGCATATTGGCATACATGAAAATTGCGATCGCAGCAGACCACGGGGGCGTTGAGCTCAAAGACGCGCTCGTGAAAAAATTCAGCTCACTCGGCATTACCGATCTCGGCACGCATGGCGGCGAATCGGTTGATTATCCTGATTATGGCGCGGCGCTCGCCAGGCGCGTCGCGGCCGGCGAATTCGATCGCGGCATTCTGGTCTGTGGCAGCGGCATCGGCATTTCAATCGCGGCGAATAAAATTAAGGGCATTCGCGCCGCGCTCTGCCACAATGCCTACACAGCCGAAATGGCGCGCCGGCACAACGATGCAAATATCATCGCGATGGGCGGGCGGGTCGTCGACGAAGCGACCGCGATTGCCATGACCGAAATATTTCTGAATACCGAATTTGAGGGTGGCAGGCATGCGCGGCGCGTGGAAAAAATCTCAGCGCTTGAATAGCGCGTTCTGCGTCTGCGCGCTGCTGTTTGGCGCGACGGTTACAAGCGATGCGCAAGAAGGTACCCGCCCGTCGGCAACACGCAAAAAAATATTTCTCGCCGGCGACAAAGCTATTGCGTATCAGTTAAGCGATGTTGAGGGCGTGCAACAGGGGCGCCAGACGCTTCTGCGCCTGGTGCGCCGCAGCGAACGCGAACCGGGTGGCGACGATCTTTTTCTGAACTTTGAGTCGAAGACGCTGTTTTCAAACCCTGCGCACCAGTCACTGCTTATCAAGTCGGGTCTCGAGATTAGCCGGCACACCAATATGTCGGGCAACGCAGGCCTCTTCACTTTGCCGTCGCACCTGATACGCATGAAATTACCCGACTATCTGAACCTATCGGGCAACACGCAGCGCCGTGAAGCCGGCGACTTCAGCTTTTCGCTCGAGATTGAACCACACGCCGCAAACGGTGAGCTGCTGCGACGCGAAAACTTCAAAGGCGGTCGCCATTACCTGTTCTCGATTGCGCTCGTGAATAACCATGTGAACGTCAAACTCACGAACCTGCTGCGCCGCGTCGGCGACAGCGCCGAAACAGTGCTCGACAGCGCCGAATTCAACTCGATCGACAAAGTCAGACCACAGAAACGCAACCAGATTATTTTCGCGTACGATGAAGCGCAGGGGCGGCTCGAGCTGAACATCAACGGACGCGAGCAGGTTGTGAAATTTCTGAAACGGGAAACCTCAGACCATTATATAGTCGACTTCACCCCCCTCAAGGCCGCGCCTGTTTCGCTGTTCTCACCGTTTCGGGGTTACGCAGACAACGTGCTATTCGCCAACCGGCATTTGAGCGGCGAAGACCTGAGGCACTATGGCGCGATCGAGCCCTATGGCGACCGCTATACGCAGCGTCGCGGCAGCGTGCTGACAGAAGTTTATGACATGGGTTATTCAGCGAGCAACATTAACGCCATTCACGCGGATGCAGAAGTGCCACGCGACACGCACGCCGACTGGAGCTTTCGCTGCCACAACCGCAGGTTCGACGCCAACCTGTCGTCGGCCGCGCTGCCCTTTCAGCCCTTTGCAGCCGCTGCCGGCAGCAAATGCCGCTTCGTGCAGCTGCAGGCGCAGCTGACAGCCGACAACGCAGGTGAGGCGACGCCGGCTCTGAAGGCGTTCAGCCTTGAGTACAGGGAGAATCCCCCCCCCGAACGGCCGTTGCCGCCCAAGGTCGTGAAGGCGACCGCAGATTCGGTGGCGCTCGACATCATGCCTAACAGCGAACTCGACGTGGTCAAGGGTGGCCGCTACATTATCTACTATGGCCACAAACCCCTTAAGAGCGAGGGTGCAGTCTACTTCACGACCACGGTGGTTCAGGGCAACGCGATCAAAGGCGAGCCAATTTACCACCGGGTTCCGGTACGCGTCACGGTCACCAATGAGATGCTGAGCCGCAACA
>JAKQXK010000450.1 GCA_029561505.1 Spirochaetota bacterium
GGCTGCCCCGACGAGCAGTAGTGTTTGTTGGTCTTCTGTCATTTTTTATTCTCCTAATTTTTTTGCCTCTGGCTTTGTGCGCCCTTCGACAAGCTCTGAAGACAGAGACTCACCGAAGTTCGTCGCAGGACGACAAAGCCCTTTCTCGTCACACTGAGCTAGTCGAAGTGTGTAGCGGGTATCCTTCTAGCTTAGCTACCTAATCCCACTTTCCGTTCTGCGCGGCGACGCCCAGCCAGCCACCCGTGATGTTGTAGACATCTTTAAAGCCCGACTGTTTCAGAATGCGCTGCGCGATGTAGCTGCGCTGGCCCGACTGGCAGAGCAACGCGAGCGGTTTGTCTTTTGCCATCTGGCCAAGATTATCGCGCAGGTTATCGACGGGTATCTGGTATTCGCTGGCTAAGGGAAACGATTTGATTTCCCCTGGGCTACGCACGTCGAGCACCGCGTATTCGCTGCGCTTATCCAACAACTGCGCCGCCGTGATCACGGGTGATAACCCCGCGTGATGGTTCATCGCCTGAAACGCCGCCATATTCACGGGGTCATTCGCCGAAGAGTAAGGCGGCGCGTACGTCAGGTCTAGACTCGCAACGTCATAGATCGTGAGCCAACCGACGATCGCTGTCGCGATGACGTCGATACGCTTTTCAGTGCCTTCAGGCCCAAATGCCTGCGCGCCCAACACGCGGCCATCGGCGGGCGAGAAGATAATTTTGAGCGCCATACGTTCGGCATTCGGATAATAACCCGCATGGTTGTTGCCGTGAATCATCACGGCCTGCGCGGTGATGTTGGCGGCTTTCGCTGCCTTTTCGGTGAGACCGGTTGAAGCGAGGGTCTTGTCGAAAATTTTGATGACCGACGAACCGGCAGCGCCACGGTAGCGGCAGCGGTTGCCCATGAGCGCGTTTTCTGCCGCGAGGCGGCCCTGGCGGTTTGCGGGGCCCGCCAAGGGCACCCGGGTCGCGCGGTGCGTGATGCGGTTGGTGATCTCAGCCATGTCGCCCACAACGTAGATGTCTTCGTCAGAGCTCTGCATGAAATCGTTCACGACCACGCCGCCGGTTTTGCCGATTTCGAGGCCGATCTGTTTGGCAAGGCTGGTTTCGGGTTTAACCCCGGCAGCCAGCACAATGAAGTCTGCGGTCAGCGTCGAGCCATCTGATAGAGTAAGAACTCCACCGCGGGCCGCTGTTTTGATCGTCGTCTGCGTCAGCACCCTTATGCCATGCGTCTCGAGTTCGCGTCTTGCGAGGTTCGAGAATTCAGGGTCGAGGTTCGGCATCACGCCGGGTGCAAATTCGACGAGCGTCACTTCAAAATTCTTGTGCTTCAAGGCCTCGGCAACTTCGATGCCGATAAAGCCGCCACCGACGACCGCGACGTGCTTGTGTTCTGCCTTCGCCATCTGTTCGATGATCGCATCCATGTCTTCGACCCAGCGCAGCGAGAAGTGCGGTACATTTTCGATGCCCTCAACCGCAGGTTTCATGGGGTCGCCACCCTGCGACAGTATCAGTTTGTCGTAGAATATCTCATGCGTTTGGCCGTCTTGCGTGTAGGTGACGGTCTTTTTCGCACGGTTAACCTCAGTCACCTTCGTGTTGACGAGCGCCTTCACGCGGTAGCGACTCCAGAGGTCTTGCGGAGTGCGCAAGAGCAGCGTCTCTCGCTTCGGAATATCGCCGCCGATGTGGTAAGGTAAGCCGCAGTTGGCAAACGAGATATAGCCACTGCCTTCAATGAGCGTAATTTCTGCATTCTCGTCGAGTCTGCGCGCGCGGCCTGCTGCTGTAGCACCACCTGCGACGCCGCCAACGATCACGATTTTTTTATTTTCCATGTTCTACCTCCACCCCAGCATGGCGCCCATCATAGCGCCGTAGATAATCGAGGGGACTGGGCGTGAGGTGATCGCGCAGGCGCCTGTAGAGCAACCGATAAGGCGGTAATAGAGATAACCGATTACGGCGCCACCGGCAATATATGAAATCAGTCTGATAGGGTCTGTCATTTTTGATATCCTTCTTAACCTACATGGTAAATGTCGCGCGAATCACCGACTGCAGATTCTTTTCAATTTCTGCTGCGGGCTTTTTCTGCCGCATGCATTCGCTTAAGTGTATCTCTAAATATGCCTCTGCGACTTTCCAAAGCGCGTTGTTAGCGGCTTTAATCTGCTGAATATCGCCTACACAATCTGAACCACCGGCAACGACCCGCTTTTGCAGACTCTGCAACTGGCCGATCACGCGGTTCAGGCGGTGGCCGAGTTTTTCACGCGACTCGGTATCTGCTGCATATCCCATACTGGGTATGGTATAATATTTGACGACCGGTGGCAACTTTTTTATATTGGTGTTGTTGGGCACCTTCGCCATCGTGCTGGGTGTCGTAGCAGTCGCTTCTTTTTCAACGAGCCTCATCGGCTGGTGCCCATGCACCTGCAGTTAGGGTTTTCGACCTGCAAAACAGCGACATAAGGAGAACTCAATGAAGAAGATTATTTTTCTGGCAACAGTAGCTTTCGCCTCCGCTTCATGTGGCAAAGATGTCGGCAGCTCTGCGGGCGCCGCTTCGCCGGCAGCTCAATCGCCGCTGAAAGAATGGCTCGAGGGCAAGGCGCTGGTCGTCGACGTGCGCACGCCCGGTGAATTTGCGAGCGGGCACCACCCACGCGCAGTCAATATTCCGGTCGACCAGGTTCAGTCGCGCATCAGTGAGTTCGGCGATAAGTCGAAGCCGATCGTTGTCTACTGTGCTTCGGGCTCACGCAGTGGCCATGCCAAACGCACGCTTGAATCACTGGGTTATTCGTCGGTCATCAATGCCGGCGGTTTCAGAGATTTGCCCTGATGGCAGCTGCAAATTGCCACCGATTAAGGTCGGTGGCAATTTGCCTGGCGTCTTGAAGATACTGGACGCCATATCATTATTTCTCTTTGTTACTTCGTCATAATCACCGACAAAATAAACAGCAGGCCAAGTGCTGTAGATGTCTATGCAGATCAACCGATACACCGATCAATCCCTTCTGATCATCGAACCCGTGGGTGACATGGGCCTCTACAATCTGGGCGAACTCAGGGCGTTGCTGCAGAAGCTGCGCGAAACGCAGAGCCTCAAGGTCGTTATCGACATGGGCAAAGTGCCCGGCATTGATTCTATCACGATCGGGTTTTTACTGCAAGAGACCACGCTTTTCACCGAGGCCGGTGGCGCATTGAAGCTGGCCAAAATCTCGCCGAGCGTTCGCAAGTCTCTGACGATTACGGAGACGCTGTCTCAGATGAGCGTGTATGAAGATCTGCAATCTGCCAAAAATTCGTTTTGAAAATTTAGCACAAAAGTTTTCGTGACTGAACTTCCCGTCGCCAGCGCACTACCCGCTCTAAAGACCGCGCTCGCCAGCTCGCCGGCAACTATTCTCACCGCAGACACTGGTTCGGGCAAAACGACCTGGCTGCCATTGCAACTTCTAAACGAACCGTGGCTTGACGGAAAAAAGATCATCATGCTTGAACCTCGGCGCGTGGCGGCACGCGCTGCGGCTTCGCGTCTGGCACACCACGTGAACGAGAAGCCAGGCAAGACCGTGGGCTTTTCGGTGCGCTTCGACACACAGGTGAGCCGCGAGACGCGTCTTGAAGTCGTGACCGAAGGCATTCTGGCGCGGCGCATTGTGAACGACCCCGAACTGTCGGGCGTCGGCCTTGTCATCTTCGACGAATTTCACGAGCGCCACGTCGAAACCGATCTGGCAATGGCGCTTACGCTTGAGAGCCACAAAGTTTTTCGCAGTGACCTCAAGACTCTGGTAATGTCGGCGACGATCGACACCACAGCGATTGCGGGCTTTCTGGGCAATGCGCTGGGCACAAACGGGTCTTTGGCAAATATCCCCGTGATCAGCTCTTCGGGCACCAACTTTCCCGTTGAAGTCAAATACCACAATGAGCAACTCGAACCTGGCAACAGAGCAATTGCTCTGGCATGCGCACGCAAAGCAGTCGACGCACACCATAAACACAAGGGGGATATACTACTCTTCTTGCCTGGCGCCGCAGAAATATTCATGGCCGCCGAATTCATCGAAGACCACAACCTCAAGAATACTGTGGTGCTGCCGCTATACGGCGAACTGACGGCGCAAGAACAAGACCGCGTACTCGCGCCGCCAAAGCCCAACGAGCGCCGCATCGTTGTGGCCACGCCGATCGCAGAATCGAGCCTCACTCTCGAGGGATTAACCGTCGTCATCGATAGCGGCCTTGTCAGGCAACCGGCGCTCGACGCCGGTACGGGGCTCTCTTATCTCGAAACAGTGCCGATTACCCAAGATTCGGCAGTACAGCGCGCAGGCAGGGCGGGTCGCCTGGGGCCCGGCACCTGCTACCGCATGTATACCGAAGCCGATTTTCGCCGCAGACCCAAGACCCGCGCGCCTGAAATTTTGCGCACCGATCTGGCCGAAGCGGCTCTGCGCATACTCGCGTTTGGCTCTCCGCTGAAGAATCTGATGCTGCCCGACATGCCGTCGGCTGCCATGATAGCGCAGGCAGAACGACTGCTGAGTGCACTGGGCATTGTCGACCGCGCGGGGCAGCTGACTGAAATGGGCAAGCGGGCTGCGAAACTTCCACTGCATCCACGTTTGGCTGTCATGCTGGCCGCGGTGCCGTCTGAAGACACCGCACTTCTCGCCGCAATGCTCTCTGAACGCGACGCGATGCGCGTCACCGGCGCCATGGCGACCGATCTCGAAATTCGGTTTCAATCGCTGAAGAGATTCGTTGAATCGGGCGAGGTGCCTTCGGGTGCCGACAGAAGAGCATTAGAGGCAATCGCCAGAGTATTTAAGCACTTGCGACACTCTGGCTCGATGGGCCAGAGTGTTGCAAGTGCTCTTCTTTTCGCGTACCCCGACCGCGTGTGCATGAATCGCGGGCCTGGGGCAAGTGAGCCTGGGTCATTTCTCATGCGCAACGGTCGCGGCATCAATACGGAAAAATCTGACTGGTTGGCCGAATCTGAATTCATCGTGGCCGTTGATCTGAGTGGCGCCGAGAAGAGCGCGAAACTCAGGCTCGGCCTCTCGTTGTCGCGCGAGCAGGTGCTCGCGCATTTTGCAGATGAGATTGAAATGCGACACGAGGTACGCGAAGCGAACGGCAAAGCGCGGTCGTTTGAGCAAAAATGTCTCGGCGCAATAGTGCTGTCAGAAAAAGAGACGGCGCTTCCAGAAGGTTTTTCTGAGAAGCTGGTGCTGCAGAAGATTCGCGACAACGGCATAGAGAATTTGGTCGGTGACGAGGCGAGGTCACTCTTGGCGCGCATCAGCCTCATGCGCTCGTTGGGTGCAGATATTCCCGAAAGTTCTGTTGAAACTCTGAATGCAGCGATCGATGAATGGCTCGCGCCGTTTGTCTCTGGCGCGCGTTCTCTTGCAGACGTTACGGACACAAAGATTGCCGAGGCGCTGAAATCACGTATGAGCTACCCGCAGCTGAAACTGCTCGACGACAACCTGCCTGAAAAGCTGACCGTACCCAGCGGTTCGGCACACCGCATTCGTTACGAAGACGGCAAAGCAATCGTGGCAGTGCGCATACAAGAAGTTTTTGGTTTGAAAGACCACCCAATGCTCGCGGGCAAGAAATTGCCCATCACGTTCGAATTGCTGTCACCGGGTCGGCAGCCGATTGCCATTACCAAGAATTTACCAGAACTTTGGAAATCTACCTATTCTGAAATACGCAAAGAAATGCGCGGCCAATACCCGAAACACTTCTGGCCTGAAGACCCGCTGTCGATGCAGGGCACGACCGGTACAAAGAAAGCCTTCGACCGAAAGAAACCGTAAAGAAGATCTTGGGCTGCCTTCACGTGCTCGCCGCTATGCGCCGGGTTGGGCATCAGAAT
>JAKQXK010000477.1 GCA_029561505.1 Spirochaetota bacterium
CCCGACTTCGCACGAGGCGCTCGCGGTCGTGCCAGACAAAGACCTGGCTATCGCCATCGGCCGTGAGGGCACAAACGTAAAAATTGCGTCTTACGTGACAGGCTACAAGATTGACGTAAAATCTGAAGCTCAGTTTTCTGCAGAAATGGCATCACCCGAGGCGCGTAAGCGCCTCGACGAAATTTTCGAAGTTGCCGCGCCTGTCGAAGAAGTCGAAGAAGAGACCGGCACACCGCTGACGGCGCTGCCTGGCCTCGCCCCACGAATTATCCGCATTCTACAGGACAACAATATCCGTTACATCGAAGACCTTGTTTCGATGGGTGAAGAAGACCTTATACAAATTGAAGGTATGGGGCGCGCGACAGCAAAGCGTATCATGGAGATTATTTCTGAGAACGTAGAGTTCGAAGAAGGTGAAGAAGAGGTAGAGACCACAGAAGGGCAAGAACTTGACGCTGAGCCAAAGGCTTGATTCACGTCTATTGACCTATAGTGGAAATTGCGCATGGCAGATAAAATTAAACTAACGCCCAAGAAGATTGTCCTGAAGGGCAATTCTTCAAAAGACTCAATCGCGGGCAAGATCAGCGCGCAAAAGGTACAGCTAGACCAGAAGCGCGAAGAAGAGCGCAAGGCTCAGCCTGAACAACCTCAGGTTGTAGCACAAAAACCGGTCGCGCCGGTATCTTCTGCGCCGGCGGCCCCCAAACGGCCACCCGAGCGCGTACCACCTAAACCCCGCACGGTATTTGTTCAAGACGAACGCCAGCCAAAAACTGAGGCAGAAGAGCGCGAAGTCAAGAAAGGCCCGAACGTCAAGCCGGGGGCCGATAAGAAAAAATCTAACCTGCGCGAAGATATTCTTAAGAAAGAAGAGCATAAGAAGTTCTTCATCGGCCAAAAACCCCGCGATCGCGGCCGACCTGAATCAACGCAGGCGACCTCGTCTGTGCCATCGCGCATCAAGATCACTGAATTCGTTCAGGTAGGCGAACTCGCGAAAAAGCTGAACGTTCGCGCACCTGAAATTATTGCGAAGCTCATGCAGATGGGCGTCATGGCGACAATCACGCAGTCAATCGACGCTGAAACCGCCACCCTGCTCTCAGCCGAATATGGCTGCACGGTAGAAGTAATCTCGCTCTACGAAGAGACGTTAATACAAGAAGAGAGCGATGAGGCAGCAGATCTGGTGCATCGCCCACCGGTTGTAACAATTATGGGTCACGTCGACCACGGTAAAACGAAGCTGCTCGATGCGCTGCGCGAAACCGATGTGGTCGCGACAGAAGCCGGCGGTATCACGCAGCACATTGGTGCGTATCAGGTAACGCGGCCAAAAGGCAAAATTACCTTTCTCGACACACCGGGTCACGCGGCTTTCTCGGCCATGCGCGCACGCGGTGCACAGGTTACAGATATTGTTGTGCTGGTCGTAGCGGCAGATGACGGGGTCATGCCGCAGACAGAAGAAGCGATCTCGCATGCCAAAGACGCAAAAGTGCCGATCATCGTCGCCGTGAACAAAATCGACAAACCTTCGGCGAACATCGACCGCATCAAACAAGACCTGGCAAAATTCGAAATTCTCTCTGAAGACTGGGGCGGCACGACACCATTTGTGCCGATTTCAGCTTTGCAGAAGTTAAACCTCGATAAACTCGAAGATGCAATTCTCGCGCAGGCCGAAGTGATGGAAGTCACCGCGAACCCGAAGAAACGCGCGACGGGCACCGTCGTTGAAGCGAAACTCGATCAGGGCCGTGGCCCGGTCGCAACAATTCTCGTTCGCAACGGCACACTCAAAATCGGCGACGCTTTCGTTGTCGGTCTCGAGGGTGGTAAAATTCGCGCGATGTATAATGACCGCGGTCAATCGGTAAAAGAAGCCGGCCCGGCTACGCCGGTAGAGATTCTGGGTCTTTCTGGCGTGCCGAACTCGGGCGACATTCTGAACGTGATGGCGACCGAGCGCGAAGCGCGTGAGATTGCCGATAAACGCCAGGAGCTCGCACGCCACCAGCAGGCGCAGCAGGTTAAAAAAGTTAAACTCGAAAACTTCAACGAGACGATTGAAGAAGGCAAAGTCAAAGAATACAAGGTCATCATCAAGGGTGACGTTCGTGGCTCTGTAGAAGCACTCACCTCTTCGCTCGAAAAACTCTCGAGTGATGAAGTGCGCGTTCGCGTGATCATGGGTTCAACCGGTGAAATCAGCGAAAGCGATGTGATGCTGGCATCTGCCGCCAAGGCAACGATCATCACGTTTAATGCACGGGCCAATGCGAAAGTGCGCGATGTCGCTTCGAAAGAAGGCGTAGAAATCAAGAACTACAGCATCATCTATCAGGCGATCGACGACATGAAACTGGCAATTGCGGGCCTTTTGTCACCCGATATTTCCGAGCGTGTCACAGGCGAAGCCGAAGTGCGTCAGGTTTTCAAAATTTCGGGCATGGGCACCGTGGCTGGTTGTTCAGTACGATCAGGATTTCTCAAGCGCGCAAATGCGATTCGCGTGATTCGCGACGGCTCGGTTGTGCTCACCGGCTCGCTGAAATCGCTGAAACGCTTTCAAGACGACGTGAGCGAAGTCAAAGAAGGCTTCGAATGCGGTATTCTGATCGACAACTACAACGACCTCAAAGTGGGCGACCTGATCGAAGGCTTTGAAAAAGTCGAGACGCAGAGAACGTTTGAAGAAATCGGCAACAAGTAATTGCCAATTCGGCAGCGCGTTGCGCTGCCGAATTGGCAATCACGCAACTAAGCCATGAACGACATTAAACGCCTTCGCCTGCAAAACCAGATTTTTCGTCTGGTCGCTACTTATTATCAGAAAATGAGCAGAGGACAGGATGTCCACGGCCTTGAGCTGGACAGGATGTCCATCGATGCGAAGGGCAGAGGTCAGGATGCCCAAAGTCTGACGCTGGACACGATGTCC
>JAKQXK010000509.1 GCA_029561505.1 Spirochaetota bacterium
AACCGGGGTAGAGCGTCGTGTTGCGCCCGCCTTCGGTCAGGTACCAGCTCTTGCAGCCGGCAGTCCAGTTGGTCACTTTCATGCGCTCGTCGATAAAGTGCGTGAACGCTGCCTGCTTCTCTGCCTTCACTTCCAGGCTGCTCAGGCCCTCGGTCAGCATGCGCGACACAGCAGAGGCGATGTAACGGTATTGCGGCTCGGTATAGACCAACACCGAGGTGTGCCCTGGGCCGGTGTTCGGTCCCATGCAGAAAAACAGATTCGGAAAACCGTGCACATTGATACCGAGATACGACTCGGCACCTTTAGCCCAGTCGTTGTTAAGGTTGTGCCCGCGCGCGCCGGTCACGGGAAACGGCACGCCCGCTTTTGGCACTTCAAAGCCGGTCGCATAAATTAATACATCCGCATCGAATGCCTGACCATTGGATTCAACACCATGGGGATTTATTTTCGTCACGGGAGCTGCAACGAGTTCGACGTTATCCCGCACAAGCGCAGGGTACCAGTCGTTCGAGATGAGCATACGTTTGCAGCCGAAACGGTAATCGGGTGTCACCTTCGCACGCAGCGCCGGGTCTCTGATCGTGCGCTCGATGTTGAAGCGCGCAAGGCGCTCGAGCGCCGTCGTCATCGGTGTGTTGAACACAATGCCCGCGCCAAACATTTCAGTGATCGCATAGATCGTGTTGCGGCGCATTGACTGCACAAACGGCAACGCGCGGTAGATGGTTTTTTCCCATTCAGCGATGTCATAGTCTGGTTTGGGGATAATCCACGAGGGGGTACGCTGAAAAACAGTGAGTTCTTTCACGTCGGGTGCAATCGCAGGCACCAGCTGAATGGCGCTGGCGCCACCACCGACGACGGCAACTTTTTTGCCTTTGAGATTCACATCTTTGCGCCAGCGCGCAGTGTGCAGAATTTCGCCTTTAAAAGATTCAGAGCCTTCGATTTTCGGTATCGACGGGTTCGACAACGCGCCCATTGCCGAAACGACGACGCGCGCCGTGATCGTTGAGCCACCTTTGCAGCTGACGTTCCAGACGCCTGCTGTTTCATTGAATTTCATGCCTTCGACCGTGACGCCAAACTCGGCCTTTTCGCGCAGGCTATGTTTCGACACAACACCCAGCATATATGCTTCGATTTCATCAGACGTGGCAAACATGCGCGACCAGTTGGGGTTCGGCTCGAACGAAAATGAATAAAGGTGCGAGGGCACATCGCACGCGGCGCCCGGATATTTGTTATCGCGCCAGGTGCCGCCGAAGTCTTTGCCTTTGTCGACAATCTTGAAGTTGGTGATACCTTTGTTCTTGAGGTTGATCGCGGTGCCGATGCCGCTGAAACCCGAGCCGATGATGAGTACGTCGAGAACTGTGTCTTTCATATATCCTCCGCAGCCATGCCTTTTTATTAACTAATGTGCGAGACGCGACTCGGCGCTAACTGTGATCGAGAATCATTCCGTCAAGCCAAAAGGTGAACACTTGTTCATCTTTAATTTTCAAACCATCTCGCCAATGGAATTCCATAGCTTGTTATTAACTATGCAATTGCCAGCAAGAGCAAAGCGTCAGGCTTCAACTACCGGGGGCACCGTGAGCTTTTGCACCGCCGACCATTTCGCCTCAACCTGTACTTTGCTGTATTGCTCGGTAAAGACAGCTTCGTTATAGGCAATCGTCGCGTCGTCGGGGAAAAGGCCCCTTGCCGTTGCAAATATCTGGGCCGCCTCTTCGTAGCGGCCAAGCTTATGCGCATAAATGCCAGCCTCGTTCAGCACCGCGGCGTCTCGCGGAAATTCAGTGAGCAGCGCGCTCATTTCGGCCCACGCTTCGTGCAGCATATCGCCTGAAAACAGTGCGCGCGCGTAATAGAGCCGCAGCGCGCGATCGCGGCGAAAGATGCCGAGTGTGGCAAAACAGCGCACGGCCTCGCCATGCCGGCCAAACAAGCAGAAGAACTTGAAATATTGCCGGCGCTCGGCGAGAGCTGGCATGCGCGCGCCTTGAAAGAGCCATTCGCGCACATTCTGAGCGTCAAGCTGTGAGACTACCTGGCGCTGTCTGTCATCGCTGAGGTCGTCTTTCTCGAAAACTTCTGGGTCGGCGATGAACAGCAAGGCCGTGTGCGCCGACTTGATTTCTTGCGCGTCTAGCCATGACTTAAAGCGCGCTACCTTACCAGACTGCACCAGGCGCTGCCAGCGTTTCGTGCTGAGATATTTCTGCAGCGTTTCGAGGTTCTGTTGAAACAGGGCCTCAGCAAACAGCACGTTGGCCGCAGCTTCACGATACATGACACGCGCGGGCGACTTGCGCGCAACTTCAAGCTGATGGTATTGCAACAGCGACGCTGGTAGCTGTTGCTGCAGCTCTTGCCATTTGCCCGTTGAGATGTGCTTTTCGGTGTAGAGGCTAAGCGATGCCTGAAAGCCCGGGTTTTTCCATGCCTTAAGGTGCGGCAATTCGCGCGCCTTTATTTTCTGCTGCGTGACATCCTGAAAAAGAAAGCGAATGAGAGATTTCTCTTCGTCGGCGAGCTGAGTGTGGCTTACCACCTTCAGCGCCATCGTTGCATAAAGTGGATCGCCCACGTGCCACAAAAGCAACGCCGCGTAGGCACCATGCACGCCCACGCCTACCGCGGTCTTGCAATAGCGCAGGGTTGTCGCGAGCTCAGTCGCATCGACGAATTCAGGGTGCTGCGACCGGTGAATCTCGCCCGCCGCATCAAAAGCGAAAGCAGGCAAGACCCGAGCCAGTTTAGCCTCTGGCGAATGCCTTTCATAGACACCCTGCGTCCATGGGCTGGGGGTGTCGCCAACCGACAACCTGGCCCGCTTGACGCGAGGCTCGGCAACATCGGGCGCTGCCCCAGTCAAAGCCTCAGAAGCTTCTTTCTGTACCGGCAAAACGGAGTCTGCCGGCTCTGGCCCCCTGGCGCGTTTCAGCGCGATCACGAGAATGGTCACGGCGGCCATGAGCAGCAGAAATGCAACGCCCGCGGCAATAACGAGAGGTTGATACTGGACAATAAAACGCATCACAGATTCGGCCATGGCTCTACGTATAGAGTATCGGCCGAATGCGGGCTATTTTTGAGGGTCTGTTTGCAGGCATTTTTCGTATGCATCGTTACCTGCCTTTTCAATCTCAGCGCGCGCTGCATTGTCAAATTTGCCGAATTCAAGGTTAATGTTCAGATAACGGGTAGCGCGGGCCATTGCCTCGGTGCACTCACGCTGGTCACCCGGCGGCACTTTGCGCTGCTGTTTCTCGCACTCGCAGCGCGCTAGTCCATAACTGACCGCATTGGCCTTAGCGGTGGCGAGCTGTTTCTCATTGCGGCAAGACAGCAATAATACGAGAAATCCAACTATTGCGACAGATCGCTTTGTGGTGCGCTGATACGTATGCATATCTGTTGCTACAGCTGCGAGGGCCACCGTCAACGCGTTTTGGCCTGCATTTTGGTTTGACAGCGCGCGCCACAGTCAACGCACTACTGCCAACGGCATGTACCTTTTGAAGCTCGTCACATTAGCGATGGCCGCAGTTGCCTCTGCGGACTTCATGTCGCGTCTCATGCCGTACCGCGATCGGCTTTTTAGGCTGGCGCTGGCACAGTTGCGCAATACCAGCGATGCAGAAGACGCCGTGCAAGAGGCCCTCATCAAGGCAGGGCGAAACGCCCAGCAGTTTCGCAGCGAATCGAGCGAATATACCTGGGTGGTGCGTATTCTGATTAACCACTGCCACGACATTCAGCGCAAGGTATCGCGGCGCCAAAAACGCGAAATTTCGGGCGAGGCGAGTGAAGCGAAAGGCGCGACAATAGCCGATAGTCGCACCAGTACCGAACAAAATATCGAACTTTCTGAGATGTCGCGGCATCTAATGGATGCAGTGAATGAATTAGGTCAAAACTATAAGCCGCTCATTCTTATGCGCTATTTTGAGAACATGAGCTACGAAGACATCGCAGAGGCATCGGGCCTGAACGCGGGCACCGTGAAGTCGCGTATGAATCAGGCAAAGGTGCTGCTCAGGGCAAAACTCGAAAAGCTCGGCATCGGAGAAGACTACCTTGGCTAAGGCGCGAAACAAGAAGGATATCCCGGCGCGGGACGACGCGCGCTTTGAAGAATTTCTGCAAGAGCAATTCAGGCAACTGCGCGCTGAACTCGACAGGTTCGAACCTGTGCGCAAAGGCGTAGACGGCAAACTGCTGCAGCTGCCACAGGCGAAGGCCAGCAGCTCAACATTCTGGCAGAAAATCGATTCATGGCGTTACACGATCGCCGCTTCGGTTCTGCTCGCGGTCGCAGTACCGACCGTCATTCAAATGAATCAAGAACAGCGCGACTCAGTTGTGCAGGCGACCGCCCAAGCTGGCGAGAAGCCGCGCCTTGAATCAAAAGAAACCATAACCAACAGCAATGACGAAATCGAAGAAGCCGAAGTCAGCTCTTCGCGTCCGCGACAGACTGAGCGGCGTGCAGCAAAAAAACTCGCGAAATCAAAAACACGAATTGACGACGAAGAGGCATTTGCCGCCCGCGAAAAAGATGCGCCTGGGGGTGGCATGGCCAAGCGCGAATTGGCTGACGAGCTTATGGCAGCGAGCCCAGCGCCTGCTGAAATTAAAGGCCGTGCAGCCGAAGGTGCGCCCGCGCCAGAAAGCGCAAAGGTTATGCCTGCTGCCCCAGCTTCGCGCGCGATGGCTGAAAAGCCCGCAGAAGCAAAACCCGCAGCAAGCGTGAGCAGGTCAGCACCTATCGCCGACGCACAGTCTAATCTCAAACAAGACCGCATAGCCGAAGACGAAAAATCAGAGATGGAAAGACTCTGGAAAGAATTTGAAAAAGACCCTGAAGCATTTCAACAAGACAAAAAACGCAGCGCCCGCCTCAAGACCCTGC
>JAKQXK010000257.1 GCA_029561505.1 Spirochaetota bacterium
CCGAGATTCCGCTCGGGGTGCTGACAGGTATCATGGGCGCGCCGTTTTTTCTCTACATGCTCATCAGGCACAAAAAGCGGAGCGAAGCATGAGGTCACAGGCCGACGTGACAGGTGCGAACTGCCTGCCCCGCGACCGGGAGAGCGAGGTGCTGCGTGCCGCCAATATCGTACATCGCATCAATGCGCAACTGACGCTGAACGTTGCCGAGTTCTGCGCCAAACCCGGTGAGTTCGTCGCGGTTCTGGGCCCGAACGGCGCGGGAAAAACCACGCTGATGAATATTCTCGCAGGAGGGCTGAAACCCCGGCACGGCTCTGTGTCGCTCGCTGGCAAAAACCTGCGAGACTTGCCGGCACCCGAGCTCGCAGCGCGCCGCGCCGTCGTCAGGGCCTCGTCTGATGGCCTTGCCACAGGGCTCACGGCGCGCGAAGTGATCGAACTCGCATCGCTGTCGCAGCGCATTTCGCCGCGCCTGCTGCAGACGCTGACGGTCGCGTACGCCCGCGCGCTCGATCTCGAAGCGAGGCTCGGGGCAGATTTTACTGTGCTCTCGAGTGGCGAAAAACAGCGCGTGCACTTCGCGCGTGCGCTGCTGCAGGCAAACGGCCGTGAACCAGGGTTCTTGCTGTTGCTCGACGAACCCTTCGCGCACCTCGACGCAAAGCATGCGCAGGCAGTGACGCGCGAGCTTATGCAGCTCAGAGAAAACGGCGCTGCAATTATCTGCATCTTGCACGACATCAACTACGCCGCGTCTTACGCCGACCGGGTGGTCTTCATGAAGCGCGCCGGCGTTGTCGCTGAATTACCCGCCAAAGAGATCATGAATAGATCTCTGCTCGAACAGATCTATGAAACACCGTTTGCGATCATGCGCCAGGGGAAAAAAACATATGCGATACCGACGAATTAAGAACCGATTCGCGCGAAAAATTGCCTGCGCTACCGCTCTGCTCGCGCTTGCCGTGAGTGGTTCGGGTTGTGCAGACACGCTGCTCACGAGCGAAGGTTTTGCGGGTAAACCGCCGGGCGGCACTCAGCAAGTGGCCACGACAACTGTCGATCTCGGTAACGGTTTGTTCGAGACCAATATAGATGCCGCTTCGTATACAAACTGGGTGTACTATGATTTTGAAACGGGACAAGAGGTGAGCGTCGCCGACCCCGCAAGCGACAGCCTGTGGGATATTGCGCTGCAGCGGTTTGTGGTCAAACTGAACGGCGGTGCTTCGGGCAATGCCGGCGCAACAGTCGTCGCGCTCACCGCCGATAGTTTTGCAGCGCGCACGCAGGCACCGAACCCTTTTGCGCCTGAGCTTGCCGACGTGCTCGACGCCGGCGACGGCAACGACGCCTGCCGCCCGACGACGACCGGCGTGCTCTTTGCTTTTTTGCGATCGATACAGAACCCGAACGCCTGCTGGTTTGCCTATTCAGTCGGAGTTCTCACACCACGCGATATGGTCTATGTGGTCAAAACCGCGACACCCAAATACTACAAGGTCAAGATGCTGAACTACTATGGGCCGACAGGAACCTCAGGCAAGATTCGCCTGCAATGGGGCGAGATCGCCTCTCCATAACAGCTTCGTAAAAGGGATATATCCGACTCACTATGCGACGACTGGCTATGCAGAAAAAACTTACGTATCTAATGATAATGAGTCTCAATTGCGTTTCTGTATGGGCGCAAAAGCCGAAGCCCGAGTTGCCCGGGCCCGACGCAGAATTCTGGGAGAAAAAACTGCGCCATCGCAAGGTGGTGATTTCGGCGCAGCGCAGCGAGAGCCGGCTGGCCGATTCTGTGGTGCAGGTCGAGGTGATAACGAAAGAGCAGATCAGAGAGAAGGGCGCGCGCACCGTTACCGAAGCGCTGAACAACGAAACGGGGTTCTTTATCCAGCGCAATTTTGCGGGCGACAACTTGCAGATGCAGGGGCTCGATTCGCAGTATCTGCTGATCTTGCGCGACGGCGAGCGCCTCAACGGCCGCATCAACGGGCAATACGACACGGGCCGGCTGCGTGTTGAAAATATCGAGCGCATCGAAATCGTGCGCGGGTCAGCGTCGGCGATCTACGGTTCAGACGCAATCTCGGGTGTGGTGAATATCGTCACGGCGCGGCCCAAAAAGCCGCTCGTCGATGCAAAGCTGCAGGGGGGCAACCTCGGCGCCGCCGATGCCACTGCTTCTGCAGTGGTGCCGTTCGGCGATTTTGTGGTGCGCGGTTCTGGCGCCTACCGAACGCAGCAACCCTATCGCTACGATGAAAAATCGGTCGCGACGCTGGGCCGCGGTATTAATGAATATGGCTTCGACTCGGGCGCCGAATGGGATTTCGCAAAAAACTGGAAGCTCGCGCTGCAGGGCGATTACAGTCGCCGGCGGCTCTGGGGCATCGACGCACCGCTATCGGGCGGCATCTTCGACAGAACAAACCTCACCGAAACAGCGCAGGGCTCGTTTCGGTTGCACACAACCTCGTCGGCTTATGCGACAAGCCCAGCGCAGGCGGGCGAGAGTGTTTCGGTGGCGCGCGACGACAACAAACTCGAAAATGAACTCAGAGCCGATCGCGGTAAGGCGGATTTCAAAATTAACGGCAGCTATACGCTGTATCGCGACCAGTTGCTGTACGACCAAAGAAATGATACTGCGCTCGACAACTATGAGAACACGCGCGAAAACACGTACACGCTGCACGCTCAGGCCGCGACCCCGGTGCTCGCGCTGGGGCGGCTCACCGTTGGTTCAGAAGGTATATTTGAGAATCTGCAGTCGCCGCGTATCAGG
The DNA here is from genome assembly GCA_029561505.1 of Spirochaetota bacterium. GTDB lineage: Bacteria > Spirochaetota > Leptospiria > Turneriellales > Turneriellaceae > Turneriella. The sequence goes on from JAKQXK010000257.1 coordinate 2,798, forward strand.
CCAGACACAACCTATCAGATCGGAAGAGCACAC
>JAKQXK010000554.1 GCA_029561505.1 Spirochaetota bacterium
TACAAACTCTGCCCCGAAGCAATTTTTTTACCGCACCGCATCGAGCGCTACCGTGAGGTGTCAAACGAAGTGATGGAGATTCTGTCGACATTCAGCGACCTGCTGCTGCGCGCATCGATCGACGAAGCGGTGCTCGACTGCTCCGATAACGCGGGCGGTTTCAAAAGCTGGAAACACCTGGGCCAGGCGATCAAAGACAAGGTTCGCCACGAAACCACTCTCACCTGCTCGCTCGGTATTGCGACCGGAACGACAATCGCCAAGATGGCTTCTGAGTTTCAAAAACCCGATGGGCTGACGCTCGTGCTACCAGGGCGCGAAGCGGCCTTTCTGGCACCCATGGCAGTCGAGACGATACCCGGCATCGGCCCGCGGGCTCGCGAGAGCCTCAACCGCCTGGGTTTGCGCACAATTGCCGATGTGCAGGGAGCAGAACCGCTGGTTCTCGCTACCGCACTCGGCAGCTGGGGCAAGCGTATCTTTGATCTTGCACACGGTTCTGATAACGATGAACTTATTCTCGGTGAAGCCCGCAAGTCATTCGGCGAAGAGCGTACCTACGCAACCGATCTCGAAACAATCGAGGCCGCAGAAGCTGCGCTCAGAGAAATCGCCGATGACCTGGCGCTGCGTATGTCGCGCAAGAACATTTCTGGCCGCACGCTGACACTCAAGGCCCGCGCCGCTGACTTTCACACCATTACCCGCTCACGCACACTGCCAATACCGGTGCGCAGCGCCCCCGCTCTCTTTGAGCACGCATGGCAGCTCTTTCAGCAGCATGTCAGCCCCGAAAAACTCAAACACGAAAAAATTCGCCTGCTTGGCATACAGATGTCAAAACTTTACGCGGCAAAACCCGGCGAACAACTCTGGCTGTTTTGAGATTTTACCCTTCGGGCAAAAACTCAAAACTCTATTGCGGAGCGTGCGCCGGCTCGTAATCGGTAAAAAGGCTTTTATCAGACAAAAAGGCGAGTTCGATGTTGTCGCGAGGGCCACCGCGGTTCTTGCCGATAATGATTTCCGCCAGGTTCTTTTTGTCTTCGGGGGCATCTTTGCCCATGTGTTCGCGGTGAATAAATATGACCATGTCGGCGTCTTGCTCGATGGCTCCCGATTCACGCAAGTCTGAAAGCTGTGGCCGGGGGTCTTTGCCGCGCTGCTCAATCGAGCGGTTCATCTGAGAGAGCGCCAGAATCGGTACGCCAAGATCTTTGGCGATCAGCTTGATAGCGCGCGAAATCGCGGCAACTTCGTTCTGCCTGCCGTCTTGTGCGCGGTCGCGGTCGGTCATGAGCTGCAGGTAGTCGACCACGATGAGCCCCAATTCTTTGCCCTGCTGCTTGAGAGTTCGGCCGAGACGGCGCGCGCGCTGTTTGAATTCCCAGGTTGTGAGGTCGGCGCTGTCGTCGATATAGAAATCGGTTTCGTAGATTTCTTTGGCGGTGTGGCCAAGGCGCGCCATCTCTTTGTCGCTGATGCGGCCCTTCTGAACTTTTTGCGAGTCGAGAAAGGCACGCGCGCACAGTAATCGCAATAGCAGCTCGAGGCGCGTCATTTCAAGTGAAAAGAAGGCAACCGCTTTGGGGCGCGATTTATCCATGCTGACGTTGAGCGCGATGTTCAGCGCAAACGTTGTTTTGCCCATACCGGGGCGCGCAGCGATGACGATCATCTGCCCCGGTTTAAAGCCACCTGTGAGTTCATCAAGCTTCTTAAAGCCTGAAGCCGTGCCCGTGATACCGTCGCGCGATTCGCGCACGTGCTTCAGAAATTCGAGAAACTCTTTGTTTGACTCTTTGATGTGGCTGATATTGCCACGGCTGTAACGGTCGGCGAGATGCGTGAGCGCACCCTCGGTGTCTGAAAGCACCGAATCGAGTTTAAAACCCGTATCACCGGCCTTTTTCTCGAGTTCACGAAAATTGATAATCAGCCTGCGGCGCAATGCGAGGTCGCGGATTTTTTCGGTAAACGTGCTGACGCCAACGAGCACACCGAGCGACGCAATATTCATGATCGACGCGCGATTGCCTGCGCGCTCGAGCTGGTTCTTGTTTTTCAGCGCGTTGATAATCAGAATGGCGTTCGGCTGTTCGCCGCGGTCGATCTCCCCCTGAATTGCTTCATAAACCAGACGGTGCGGCTCGTAGTAAAAGTCTTCGGGTTTGATAAGCTGCGCCACCTCTTCGAAGATCGAAGGCGACTGCAGAATGGAGCCAAGAACAACCTGTTCTGCTTCTTCGTCAAACAGCTGCACAGATTCCTCTGGGATTCGTGCAGCTGTTTGCCGCTATCCCTTTAGATACGTTCAATTTTGGCTCCGAGTGATCTAAGTCTCGCGTCGATGTTTTCATAACCGCGATCGACCTGCACAATATTCTGAATTACTGATTCGCCTTCCGCTGCGAGTGCTGCGATCACGAGCGCCATACCCGCACGAATGTCGGGCGACGTCATGCGGCTGCCATAAAGTTTCGATGGACCGATAATGACTGCGCGGTGCGGGTCGCAGAGTACAATCTGCGCACCCATGCCCATGAGCTTGTCGGTGAAGTACAGGCGGCTCTCGAAAAGTTTTTCATGAATCAGCACGGTGCCGGTGCACTGCGTCGCCACTGTGAGAATGATCGATATAAGGTCGGCGGGAAACATCGGCCACGGTGCATCGTCGATCTTCGGTATTTCGCCGTGTACATCGGTCTCAATCTTCAACGCATACGGCGATTTCATCACAAGATCGATAATATGGCCTGAACCTGCAGCGCCTTTACCCTCACGTTCATGTGTCGGCGCGCCGCCATCCATGGCTGCGCCGACCTCGGTACCTCCTCGTACCATGTACCGCCAGTTTATGCCAACGCGCTCAAACACAAACTTGATCATGCGCAAGTCGATCGGGTTCACATCTTGCACGACAAGATCACCGCCCGTCATCGCCGACATCGCAATGAATGAGCCAATTTCAAGATAGTCTGGGCCAATCGTGTGGTCAGCGGCTTTCAGATTTTCGTAACCACCGCAGCCGTGTATCTTCAACATGTTGCTGCCAACGCCCTCGATAGTGACTCCCTGAGCTATGAGAAACCGGCAGAGCCCCTGCACATGCGGCTCTGATGCGGCATTTTCAATCAGCGTCACGCCTTCGGCGCATGCCGCTGCCATGATGGCGTTTTCAGTGCCGGTGACCGAGGCTTCGTCGAGCAGAATCGCCGTACCC
>JAKQXK010000576.1 GCA_029561505.1 Spirochaetota bacterium
TGCTCATTCATCAGCCCGTTTAATTTTCCATTAAATCTCGCCGCTCACAAAATTGCCCCCGCCATAGCAGCAGGATGTCCCTTCGTTCTGAAACCGGCGTCACTGACGCCACTCGGCGCGCTCGTGTTGGGTGAAATTCTCGCTGAAACAGCCCTGCCCCCCGGAGCGTTTTCCATTCTGCCGTGCTCGCGCGATGCGGCCGATCTTTTCGTCACCGATGAACGCCTGAAGCTGTTAAGTTTTACGGGTTCGGCTGAAGTCGGCTGGAAAATGAAAGCGCGCGCCGGCAAAAAAAAGGTTACACTCGAACTCGGTGGCAACGCGGCGGTGATTGTCGACAGCGATGCAGATGTCGACGCGGTTGTGCCGCGCCTCGTGTTTGGTGCGTTTTACCAGTCGGGCCAAAGCTGCATCAGCGTGCAGAGAATTCTGGTGCACGAGAGTCTCTATGAAAAACTGCGCAGCCATCTCGTTGCGGCGACCGCTTCACTGAAAGCGGGAAATCCCCATGATGAAAATGTATTTATTGGCCCCATGATTTCAGAAGCTGAGGCAAAACGCCTCAAAGGGTGGATAGACGAAGCTCATGCCCACGGGGCGCGCATCTTGACGGGTGGCGAGCGCGTCGGCACAATGCTCGAACCGACGCTTGCCGAGAACGTTTCACCGGGTGACAGCCTCTATGCCGAAGAGGCTTTTGGCCCGGCCGCGATTCTCGAAACTTTTTCTGATTTTGAAGAAGCGCTGGGCCGCGTCAACCGTGGCCGTTACGGTCTGCAGGCGGGCATCTTTACGAAAGACATCAATAAGGCGATGCGCGCGTGGGATACTCTCGAGGTCGGCGGGGTCGTGATCGGCGATGTGCCGAGCTTTCGCGTCGACAACATGCCATACGGTGGCGTCAAAGATTCGGGCCTCGGCCGCGAGGGCATTCGTTCGGCGATAGAAGACATGACCGAAGTGCGGCTGTTGGTCTTGAGATAAAGCGGCGATCTCGCGACTGGCAGTATGAAAAAACTACGGAGAAGCTCGGGTGAAAAGAACCAAACGCGCTACCGATTATGACAAATATCAATTCGAAGCCAAAGTCTGGGTCTACAACGGCCCGACACCCTGGCATTTCGTGACGCTGCCGAAAAAACTGGCTGCAGAAATCAAGGCGTTTCACGGCGGCCTCGCGAAAAGTTTCGGTACTCTGGGTGTCGTGGTGACAATCGGCAAGACAACCTGGAAAACGTCGGTTTTCAGCGATACGAAGTCGGGTTCATATGTATTGCCTCTGAAGGCCGAAGTGCGAAAGAAAGAAAAGATTGAGGCTGAAGCGGTCATTTTTGTCTCACTCCAAATCGGCGGTGAAAATAATTGAAATAGCAGGTTGCTTGACGCCTTAGGTTTGCAGCAATGCTTATGACTCTAAAACTCCGCTTTGAAAAGAATATGCAGCGCCATCAGGGCGGCTCGGTGAGGGTCTAGCGGTTTTCTGAAAAAGTAGACGCCGCGTCTTTTTTCGGCCGATGTGGTTTATGAAAGCGCTCAAAGTTCTTGCTGCAATCGTCGTGCTGTTGGTTGGTCTCATCTTCGGCCTCTATATCTGGCTGGGGGGATTCAGCAGTGTCACCGTTACCCGCTCTTCGTTCGGCCCGACCGAGATTGTGTACGCTACGCACAGAGGGGCATACAAGAACCTCAGCACCAGCTGGAGCTCGTTTCAAAAACAATGGGAGGCAGCAGGCCTCAAAGAATGTAAAGCCCTCGCGATCTACCTCGACACCCCCGAAACGCCCGAAGACAAACTCCGTTCAATCATCGCGTGTGACATCGGCGAAATGACAGACTCTGAAAAGAAAGCGCTGCGTGGTAAACTGCCGAACTTCGTGATTCCAAAGTCGCGCACGATCGCGGCGACCTTCCCTTACAAAAACCCGGCTTCATATTTTATCGGCCCGATGAGGGTTTACCCCGAATTCAAGAAAGAACTCGCGAAAGATAAAATTGTGCCCCCTTTGGCGATTGAAACCTATGGCAAGATGACAGCGCCAGCGACAGAAATGGGTTATGCGATGCCGCTTGACAGTAAGCGCGAGGATTATGAGAAATTAGTGGATGCGTTTCGTTGAACGGTTTCTAAAGAAACCGTTCAACGAACGCACTCGTAGAGAGCGCGGCAGAGCCGCAATGTCTTGTCTGGCCTGATCTTGTAATCCATTTTGTTGCAGACATAGCCGAATGAAAGTTTTGCCTTTGGGTCGGCGAGCGCGAGCGAGCCACCCATACCCGAATGGCCGAACGCTTCGACATTCGGCGAGTAGAGCCAGCGCTCCTCTTTAAGAAAACCCAGGTTCCAGCCGAGGGGTTTTTGCAGCACCAGATCGTAGCGCAGCGGATTCTCTTTAGTGAGCTCGCGCATGAGCTCGGCGCCGGCAAACTGAACCTTGCCGAGTTTGCCGCCAAGTGCCAGCACGTTCATCAGCGTCGCGAGTGAGCGGGCATTCGCAACGCCGTTTACCCATGGCAATTCAAGTCGACGCACCCACGGCTCGTTGAAAATCTCGACGCTCTTCGGCCCGGCAGACGGATTCATATACGCCTGTTCAATCGAGTTGTTTCCCGAAATAAATGCCCTGCCAATGCGGCCTTCAGTTGTTTCGCCGATGATCATGTCGGGTACGAGCGCTGCGAGACGGTCAAATACCGAAACGGGATAAAGCGTTGCGACCTTATGGTCATTTGCTGGCGCGAGGCCAATGTGCGCATCGATGCCAAGTTTTTTCGCGACCTCGCGCGCGAAAAACTGGCCTATCGATTCACCCGCTACCTGGCGAAAGAGTTCGCCGGCGTATGCGCCCCAGACCTGCGCGCCGTAACCCTGATTGCTGCCCGGAATAAACAGCGGCCGCTGCAGAATCAGAGCGTTGTAAACGCGCGGATAGTTGTCGGCAAAATCTGAAAGCTGTAACGGCTTTTCGATGGCGTAAAGACCTGCGCGGTGTTCAAGCAGTTGCCGGCAGGTAATTTCACCTTTGCCGGCGAGCGCAAAGTCGGGCCAGTAGTGCGCGACCGGTCTATCGTAGTCAAATTTCTTTCGGTTCGCGAGAATCAGAAAACACAGCGCCGCCAGCGCCTTAGTGACTGAAAACACCGGCACCAACGAGTCTTCGCGCCACGGGTCGTCGATGCTCTTATCTTTAAGGCCCGCCCAGATATCGACGACCTTTTTGCCTCGCTGGTAAACGCAAATCGCCGCGCCGATCTCTTGCCCGGCATCAAAGTTCGCCGCAAACGCGTCTGCGAGCGGAGCAAACTGCAACGACCACTCGCCTTTTAGTTCTGCCACGCGGGCAGGTTTTTGGCTTTAACTCAGCCGTCGCGGTTTTTTTGAAGACAGGCAGCCAGGCCTTTCAGCCAATCGTGAGCTCGCCCTGTTTGACCTTCGCAATCATATCTGTGTAACCGCCGATAAACTGACCGTCGACAAATATCTGCGGTACGGTCATGTGCTGGGTTCGCGCCTTGAGGGCAGCATACTGCTCGGGGTCGCGCTGTATGTTGATTTCATCGTAGGCGACACCGCGCGCCTGAAAGAACTCTTTTGCGCGGTCACAATAGGGACAATAGTCTTTGGTATAAATCTGTACTTGCATGTTTGCGCCCGATTATCTTAAGGTACGCCTATCTCAGAAATCTATCCACTTTTTCGCGCTAATGTTCTGCATATTATTTGTAATAATTTGCACCGTACCCCGACAAAAGACATGCGTCTTATGCTGAATTCAAAAATCTTTGGGCTGGCGCTCATCTTGGCCACATTACTCTCTTGCGAAAGCGGCAGAAATCTGCAGCCGCCCGCCCTGCACGCAGACTTCGCCCGGTATTGGCAGCAGGGCAAAGCCGAACTGAGCCGTTACGCTTTGGTGCAGGCACGATATGGTAATCTTAACCAGGGTGAACTGATTGTGATCACGGTAACAGAACCATTTAACGCCGATAAGCACGTAAAATCAGACAGCCTCAGCGGCAGATCGGTTCGGCAGGTGCTGAAAGCGCAGACGATGCGCAGATTCACTACCGGCATCTATGACTATACGATGACGACGACCAGCTTTAAGCCTATTGACGACGCTGTTGATTTCCCTGCCATGAAAATAACCAGCACGTCTGTCGACTGGTGTGGGCAAACATTTGCGCAGCTGAACCAGGTCTCAGGCGGTTACCGCATCGAATCACGCTCATACTTTGAAAGCGAAGCTGACGAAGACTTCAATGTCTCGGGGGCCTTCAGCGAAGACGAAATCTGGCAGCGTATTCGCCTCGCGCCAGAAGCGCTGCCTCGGGGTTCGGTCAGAATTCTGCCTGCGCTCGTTGCGGCGAGGCTCAGACACCGGCGCCTTGCACCTGAAACTGCAACCGCCACAACAAGCAACTACGAAGGCAGCGAAATTTCTGGCAAGAATCTGAAAAGCTACCGTCTCGTATACGCGCACGGCCTGAAAGAAGAAAGAGTTGTGGATTTTATTTTTGAACGCGAGTTTCCGTTTAAGATCGTCGGCTACACCGAAGAGTATGAAGACGGTTTTGTCAAACCGCGCAGACTAAGAACTGTCGCACGACTCGCGCAGCAGACACTACTCGACTATTGGGCAACGCACGACCCTGAACACGAAGCACTGCGCAGACAGCTTGGTGTGACTGGCTTCGCGCGCTAAGGCGGCCGCGATCAATTGTTCTGCAGCCAGAGTTTTAGGTTCGCAAAACATTCCACTTCTTCTTCGAGAATGGGAATATGGCCTGAATTCGAATATTCATGGTACGCGGCGTTCGGCATTCTGCGCGCAATCTCGCGCGCCTGTTTAGGGTCAACGACCCTGTCGTGCGAACCCGTTATGAAGAGGGTTGGCAGCGTTGAACCTTCGAGCGCGGGTCGAAGATCGGCCTTGTCGATAATGGTGAGCCATGCACCCATAACCTCAGGCGGAATATTCAGCATTTGTTCACGGTAGGCTTTGACATATTTTTCCGCATCGCGCCGCCGAAAAAATGCTTTGGAATCATATACTCCCGTTTCAAAAATATTCTTAAATGCATCGGGCAATGAACGTATGAATGCAAATGGCAGATGTAGAGCTGCGTGCAGATTCAGCTTATAGAGATCTTTTGCGAAACCGAGCGGCCCTTTAACCGGGCCGTGCACGACAGGGCCGATCGCCACGACGCGTTTGACGAGGTCTGGGTGCATGATGCCGAGCGCGAGCGCGATGAGACCGCCGGTAGAATGGCCCACGACGGTCACCTTTTTCTTGCCGACTATCTGTTTAATCGCCGCTGCCTGCAGCGATGCAACTTTCACCAGGTCAAAGTCGTGCACATGCTCGGGGCGTGTCGCCGGGTGGTGCCCGATGAGGTCAAGATTATGGCAGGCACCGAGCGCTTCGAAATCGGCCAGCACCGGGCCCCAGAAATTGCGCACCGAGCACCAACCGTGAATGAGCACAAACGTCTCAGCCCCTTCGCCATAACTTTCGTAGGCGAAACGCAGTCCGGCTGCGTTGACTTCGTGGGTTGCCATGTGGCACCAAAAGCGACGTGGCCGAGGGTCAGTCAATCAAATGGCGCCGGTTCCATTTTTATTTTCAACCTGTCTGCCTGCCAGAGTTTAGCTGCAATGGCGCTCAAAGTGCTGATCGTAGACGACTCGCAGATAATGCGCGATGTCATTCAGAAGTTTCTTGCAGGTTTTGACCTCGAAATTGCAGGTACTGCACGCGATGGTGAAGAGGCGATTCAACTCTTTCGTGAGCTGCAGCCCGATATAGTTACGCTCGATATCACAATGCCGCGAATCGACGGCCTTGCCGCGCTGAAAGAGATGAAGAAGATCAACGCCGAAGCGCAGATCATGATCGTCTCTGCGATCAACGACAAGAGCGTAGTTCTCAAGGCCCTCGATGCGGGTGCCGCTTTGTTCGTTAACAAGCCCGTTTCTGCCGACGCCGTGAAGGCGGCGATTGGTAAATTACTCGCGCAGCGCAAGCCGTGAAAACGCATCGACTTGCAGTGGCGGCAGGCTTGCTCGCCCTGATCACGACGGCTTACCATGCACAACCAGTTTCGATCGTGAGCGACGGCATCGCTGACATCACGCAGCTCACAATCGATGACAAGCAAGATATCCCGCTCGATGGCAACTGGAAATTCTACTGGAACGAATTCATACCGCCCGACGGAAAGCCGCCTCAGACACCGCCTATCTTGCTGAAGGTTCGGGGCACCTGGAAAGGGGCCGACTTTTTTGGTAAGCCACTACCGGCGACAGGCTGGGGTAGTTATGCTATTCTCATTAAGGTCGGCGCAGGGCAGGCCCCCCTCGCCCTGCGCGTGCCCAACGTGGGCACAGCGTACGCCCTTTTTGCCAATGGCGCAAAAATCGCTGCGAGCGGCAGAGTCGCAAAGACTGCTGATGAATCGGTCGCGCGCACACAGCCGTTGACCGCAACCCTACCACCGCCTGACGCGCAGGGTCGCTTGCATCTTGTGATGCATGTTTCAAACTATGAAGACCGGCACGGGGGTATCTGGCAGACGGTTAAACTCGGACGACCTGAACTTATCGAAACCGGTTTCAACCAGAGCTTCATGGTTGCCACATTTCTATGTGGAGCTATCTTGCTCATCGGTCTTCACCACATTTTTTTGTATGCGCGCCGCCGTTCTGAAAGGTCAAACCTGGCGTTCGGGCTCTTGTGCCTGCTCTTTGCCCTGAGGCCCTTGGCCGAGGGAAATCGTTTTCTGCTGGTTTTTTTCTCAGAAATGCCCTGGACTCTAAACTCGCGCCTTGCGTATCTGACGTTTTATGGGTCAGTGCCTCTCAGCGCCTGGTTCTTGCAGCTTGTTTTTCCGACGCAGTTTCACCGGCGCGTCTTTCAATTCGTTCTGGCGATATCGCTGCCTGCCTGCGTAGCAGTTTTGGCGCTGCCGGCGCGCTATTACTCAGAGACGCTGACAGCGTTTCAGTTGTTCTCACTGGCAATGATAGTCTACAGCGGCTACGTGATCGTGCGTGCGATTCTTGCCGGTGAACGCGGCGCCAAAACTCTCGCCACCGGGCTCGTCATGCTGTTTGCCGGCGCGACGATTGATATTCTGACAGTTGCGAATGTGCTGAACTTTCCCGAGCTTGCGCCACTGGGGCTGATTGGCTTCATCATGTCGCAGTCGGTGCTGCTGAGCCTCAGGCAAGAAGATGCCTACGAAAGACTTGAGAAACTCGCTCAAGAAAACACGGCTCTCATCAGCTCAATGGAAATCAAGATACTCGAGAGAACGGCGATGATCGCCGAACTTAGCGCCGAAGGCGATGCCGTGCTGGGTGCTCTGTCTGAAGGCGTGTTTCTGATCGCGCGAGACCAGATCATTGGCAACAAGATATCGCCAAAAATTCTTGAACTGCTTGAGATCGAGCACGAAGAGCTTGTACAAAAGTCTTTCGCCGATGTCATTTTGCAGATCACGGGAGAAGCCCTTTCAGAAGACGCGCGCCTTTTTTTGAAAGTACTGTTTAATCCCGATATGGATGACGACACGGTCGAACAGCTAAACCCATTAAGCAATGTCGCGGTGCGCGGGCTGAAATCGCAACGGACAAAAATATTGCAGTTCAATTTCACACGCCAGCGTAAAGGCGACCGTATCATGGCGGCATTCGCCTCTTGCCGGGACATTACCGCCGATGAAAAGAAACGCGCCGAAATCGAAGAACGTGAATCGCGCGCCCAAAACCAGCTCGAAATTGTACGCACCCTGTTCAGCGTGAGCCCCGAGGCTCTGCAGGCGTTTTATGGAAGCATTGAAAACGAGCTTGAAGATATCAGCACCGCGTTAAGCCCGGAAACAGACCTGCAGGTGCGTGACCGCATTGAGCGCGCTTACCGGGCCGCGCACACCATTAAGGGCAGTGCTCAGCTCTTCAAGGTCAATTTCATCGCCTCGCAGGCGCACGCTTTCGAAGATAAACTGCAATCACTTCTCAAACAAGACACCCTCGAAAACCTTGACCTGCTTGGGGTAAACATTGCGCATACAGAGCTGCAGCGAGCCCTTGAAGAATTTGAAGAGATGATTCTGAAGATTCTGAACTTTCAGAAGAATGCTAAAACGATGCACCTGAACGGTATCGATATTTTACGCGATGCGTTGCCCCGCATGGTGTCCGAATTGTCTGAAAAACTCGGGAAACAGGCCGAAATCTATTTTACAGACTTCTCACCAGAGTTGATCCCCTCGCGGTATACCGCTGCGCTCAGAGATGGCCTGGTGCAATGCGTGCGCAACGCGCTCGCGCACAGCATCGAAGCGCCGCAAAGGCGTGCAGAACTCGGAAAACCAGCGATTGCGCGCATCGAAGTCAGCGCCACCGAAAAAGAGAACGCGCTGTTCATCAAAATATACGACGATGGCAGCAGTTTTGATATTGAAAAAATTCGCGCGGTCGCTGCCGAAAGGCAGTTGGCAGAACGCGAAGATCTCAACCGCATGCCAGACCATGAAATCATTACGTTTATCTTTGAAACAGGCTTCAGTACCGCACCGCCCAGCGGCGCCGTAGCCGGACGCGGCGCGGGCATGGACATTATTGCACGCAAGATTCGCCAGATCGGGGGTAAACTGCGTATCCGTTGGGCTAAAGAACAGTTTACTGAGTTTACCTTTGTCTTGCCGAAAAAATAGTGGCGCAAGATGATTCCCGCTGATGCCAACGAGTCTCGTCCCGTGCCCGCCGACCGCAGCAGCACACTCGACGCCGATTTTCAGCGCATCTATAACAAGAGCAAGAATCGTGTTTTGAACTATATCACTCGCTCGGTGCGCGACCGCGATGAAGCGCTCGACCTTCTGCAAGAAGTATTCATCACGTTTTATGACAAGCTGCCCGAACTCGACATCTCTACCGACCGTATCGAATCGTGGCTCGTTAAAACCGCCCGCAACGTAATTCTGACCTATGTGCGCGACACTCACCGTCGTCTGACACGAGATCTGCAGAATACTCAGGAGAGCGACACCTGGGAAAAGGACGACCAGGTTGGAAAAATCTACCAAAAAGAACTCGAAAAGCACATCGATAGTTTTCTCGAGTCGCTGAACGATCACGAACGCAACCTGTTCATATTGCAGAAAATTGAACAGGTAAAATACAGCGATCTCGAAAAAATTCTGGGTGTACCGCAACGTACGATGAAACGTATGGCGGCAAATCTGCTGCAGCGACTGAAAGAACGCACCTCATTCGACAAAGATTATCTGGAAAACTAACAGGTTCTTGAAAACGAAACCTGTTAGATAATAACCGCGTTCGCGATTAATGTTTGGTTTTCCATGAAAAGCCTTCATAGACTTCGGCGGGGCCAAAATTTGCCTTGTAGCTCATCTTGGGGTGTTTTTCGAGATACAGGCCGAGATTGAGATATTGAAGCCCGAGATCTTTCACCTTCTGAATTGCCAGCAGCACGTTCAGGGTACCCAGCGAGCGTTCGGGCATTTCTGGCTCAAAGACTGAATAGACAGCCGAGAGCGAATCATCTGTCGCATCAAACGTGGCAAAGGCGAGCACGCGACCATTTTCACTGACGGTGAGCTCTAGCGACGACTGTGGATTCATATACATCTGGCGTATCATCGCCACGGCAAGGTTCTGCCGTACCACCAATAACGGGTCGTCGCCAAAGTCTTTGTGGCGCGCAAGCTGATATCTGACATAAAGCTCGAACTTCTCTTGCGAAGCTTTGGGCTGTGACCATTGTACGACCGCTTTCTGATTTCGGCCTAGCACCCGTCTAAAGGCGCGGTTCGGTTTAAACTCGCCCGCCAGCACCCGGTAGGGCGTGCATTCGTTGCACCCTCGGCAAAAAGTGCGGTAATAATCAGGCCCGAAACGGCGGTAGCCTTTATTCAGAATACGCGTAATCTGGCTGACCGAAAACTCATGGTTTTCGTCGCTGAGCATATGGTTGCGCGTGGCGCGTTCAGGGTAATAACCGCAAGGCCCCTCGGTCATGAACGACTGCACGTGGGCAGGTACCGTTTCGATTTTCAACCTGTCGCGCTAAAAATTGATGAGCGTATGGCAGGCAAGAATGTGGTTATCGCCGGGGCGTCAGGCGCCGTCGGCATTGAGTTCATGAGCGTTCTCGAGAAGATGCAATTTCCCGTGGCATCGCTGCGGCTTCTGGCGACGAAACGCAGCGCTGGTAAAAAACTCAAATTTCAGGGAGAAGATATCGTCATCGAAGAGATGACGACCTCATCTTTCAAAGGTGCAGACATCGCGCTGTTTTCTGCCGGTAGTTCAGTGAGCAAAGAATTCGAAAAAAGTGTCGTCGACGCAGGTTGCGTGATGATCGATAACAGCTCGGCGTTCAGAATGCGTGAGGGCACGCCGCTTGTGGTGCCTGAGATCAATCCGCACGATGCCCAAAAGCACCAGGGTGTGATTGCCAACCCAAACTGCTCTACCATTATTCTGCTGATGGGCGTGTTTCCGCTGCACCAGAAGTTTCCGGTGCGCCGCCTTGTGGTTTCAACCTATCAAGCCGCTTCAGGTGCGGGTTGGGCCGCGATGGAAGAGCTCAAAGACTCAACACGCGCGGTGCTCGACGGCAAAGATTTCACTCCGCAAAAAATGCCTTACCCCTATGGTTTTAATCTCTTCTCGCACAACACTGCTATCGATGCGGCAGGTTATAACGAAGAAGAAATGTAGATGGTGAAAGAAACCAAAAAAATTCTTTCAACCGACGCGATCGCTATCAGCCCCACCTGCATTCGCGTGCCAATCTTGCGCGCACACGCAGAATCGATCAACATCGAATTTGCGGGCAAGGCGCCGAGCGAAGACGAAGCGCGTGCGCTCTACGAAAAGTTTCCCGGTGTGCGTGTGGTCGACGACCGCGCGAAGAACCATTTTCCGATGCCGCTCGAAGCGTCGGGCGAATGGGATTGCCTCGTCGGCCGCATACGTAAAGACGTCAGCATGCCCGAGACGGCGCTGAATGTGTTCATCGCTGGCGACCAGCTGCTGAAAGGCGCTGCGCTGAACGCAGTACAGATTGCTGCATTGCTGTAAGCATTACCGCCCATTGAGCGGTGGTCGACCAGACCCGGTCTTTTTCGCCAACCCGAATTTGCGGCATGAAACCAATTTAAAGGTTGGGTCACGCTTTTGTCATTGCAAAATTGGGTAAATTCACAGAAGTACCCAATCTACATGAAAACGATCCATCAACTGTGTGAACCGCGCGAAGGTATTTTCTCTTCAGCGAATCAGGATTTTGCGCTCAATCTCAAGGATTTTCTCGACAACAGAATTGACGCTGCAGAATTCTTCGAAGAAAACTACGTTTCACATGGCATGACCCGCCTTTTTGAGCTCGCGTTTAGCCGCTTTGCGGGCAAAGATGCGCCCGCCGTCATCAAACTAACACAGGCGATGGGTGGCGGCAAAACGCATAACATGATCGCTCTAGGGCTTTTGGCGCGTGACCAGAAATTCCGCAAGAGC
>JAKQXK010000578.1 GCA_029561505.1 Spirochaetota bacterium
TGCTGAGTGACGGCGTCACGATCTCAAGGCCTGCACCCAGCTCTTTCACCGCGAGGTAGGCTTCGTTTTCCCAGGCGATCAATACGTCGCCGATCTTGCGCTGCGTGAACGTGGTTGTCGCACCGCGCGCGCCGGTATCGAGCACCGCAACGTTTTTGTAGAGCGCCGCGACGAACGCTTTGGCTTTCGCGTCTGAGTTGGCGTGCGTTTTCAGTGTATAGGCATAGGCAGCAAGATAGTTCCAGCGGGCGCCGCCCGAGGTTTTGGGGTTTGGCGTCACTACCGACACGCCGGGGCGCACGAGGTCGTTCCAATCACGAATATTTTTAGGATTTCCCGCCCTCACGAGAAAGACGATCGTCGATGTGTAAGGCGCGCTGTTCCTCTGCAGCTGTTTCTGCCAGTCAGCCGGCAGCAGCTTTGCCTCTGCGGCGATGGTGTCGATGTCTGCCGAAAGCGCGAGCGTCACGACGTCGGCCTTGAGGCCGTCGATCACCGAACGCGCCTGCTTGCCGCTGCCGCCATGAGACATGCGAAACAGAATATCTTCGCCCGGGTGGCCACTCTTCCAATGTTTGGCAAACGCTGCATTGAAGTCGCGGTAGAACTCGCGTGTCGGGTCATACGAAACGTTCAGAATCTCACGACCTGACTTTTTTCCTCCGCAGGCAATTACCGCCAGCAGACCAAAGGCTAACAGACTTTTTTTCATTATAGCGAACACCAGATCTTGCACACAAAACACAGCGTCAATGCGTTGCAGAGAGAACTCCGGGGTGGCTCGCGCCACCCCGGTAACCGTCATTTGGCGTAAATCTGGTCGAAGATGCCCCCATCGGCAAAGTGTATTTTATGGGCGTTCGCCCAGCCGCCGAATGCCTTGTCGATTGTCACGAGCTTCAGGTTCTTGAAGTGGCTGAACCGCTTTGCCGCGTTAACATTTCGGGGCCGGTAATAATGTTTCGCGGCGATATTTTGCCCCTCAGGTGACTCGAGATAATCGAGATACGCCTTTGCAATCTCAGCGTTTCCCTTGCGATTGGCGTTGGTATCGACAACCGAGACCGAAGGTTCGGCGAGAATACTCAGTGAGGGTATAACGATGTCGAATTCGTTCGGGCCGAGTTCTTTCACGGCCAGAAAGGCTTCGTTTTCCCACGCGATCAGAACGTCGCCGAGTTTACGCTGCGTGAAGGTAGTTGTTGAACCACGCGCGCCGGTATCGAGCACCGCCACATTCTTGTAGATGGCGCGCAAAAAGTCATTGGGGTTTAATTTCTTTTCTTGCGCGAATGCCCAGGCGGCCAGATAGTTCCGGCGTGCGCCGCCCGAAGTCTTGGGGTTTGGCGTGATCACCGAAACTCCGGTTTTAGCCAGGTCACTCCAGTCTTTGATTGCCTTCGGGTTGCCTTTGCGCACCAGAAACACGATCGTCGAGGTATAGGGAGCGCTGTTGTTCGCACGGCGCTTCTGCCAGTCGCGCGGCAGAAGTTTTGCCTGCTCGGCAATGATGTCGATGTCGCCCGCGAGCGCCAGCGTCACCACGTCTGCGTCCAGGCCGTCGATCACCGCCCTTGCCTGCTTACCCGAACCGCCGTGCGACTGCTTGAACTTCACATTATCATTCGGGTTCTTTTGTTTCCAATGCCTCGCGAACGCTGCGTTGAACTCACGGTAGAGTTCGCGCGTAGGGTCATATGAAACGTTAAAGAGTTCATAGTCTTTCGCCTCAGCAAAAGATGCCAGCGCGAAAGCAGCGGCAAGAATCGTCTTGATGTAATTGGTTGTTTTCATTTTGATATCCTCATTTTATCTGATTGTCAGTTTGCTTTTTCGAGCAGCACGGCGGAAACTTCGAGATAGGCGAAATGCGAATCACCGCCACGCAAGAATTTCGTCGTGTAAGAACCTGGCTTAAAATAGGCATAGCCCACATTCACTTTCAGGTGCGGAAACGGATAGCGGATGCGCAGATTAAACTCGTCGCCGATCTTCGCATCGGTGTTGACGTTGCCCGCTGCACTGGCCGTGTTCAGAATACCCGAATTGTTCCAGCGGTCTTTGGGGCTCGCCACCCAGTACTGTGCGTAAGCCGTATCGACCTTCAGTTTCTCGAAGGGCTCGAATTCGAGCACGATTTTCGGCGTGTTCAGGTTCTCGAGCTGAAAATAGTCGTGCGATGACCAAGGGCGTGCAAACCCGAACAAACGATTGAACCGGTTCTGCGTCTGATCGTTGCGGTCGAGATCGCCTGATACATAACCGTAGAAGGCACCGAGCCTGGGTTTCCAGCTTTGTTTGAACGTGTAACCTAACTCGGCAGTCGTGTAGAATGCGTTTTGGTTTCGCTCCACAGCATTAGCGCGTAACGCATCAGTGCCCCATTGGTTCGTATACGAGACATCGTAGTCGAAGCCCGATTTACCGAGCACAGCGTACGCACGAATACCGGCAGTGTGAATGTTCTGAAAGTCACGCTGTAAGAGCTCAGGATGCTCGATGGTCGGCGATTGCCCGTCTTGCTGCAACCCAAGATAATAGGGCTGAATTGTCGCAACCTGCGACCATTCTTGAATCGACAGAATAGCTCCGTAGAACCATTGCTTACCCTGCGGCTGGTCGAGCTTGTCGAGATAGCGTACGAGCGGTTGAAACGCCAGAAGCTCGAGATACCAATTATTCTTCTCTTGCCCTATCGTCGTGCGCACACCCTGGAACGTGTTCGTCGTGTTGCGCCACTCGTTTAGACCGATTAATCGCCGATCTAAGAACTCGAAAGCCATGCGCCCGACACGAACGTGTAGCGACCGGTCATAGCCGAGAAGATTCTTAAAGTAGAGCTCGCCAAAAGCCTGAATCGGTTCGACGGTATTGAAATCGCGGTCGTCGCGGGCATATGGCGGCTGGCGCGGATTCTTCGTCGGATCATCGGCGGGATTCCACACCGCGTAACGGCGGGCATCCTCAAGCTCGACGGTGAACCGAAAAGGGTCGAGAAGATTCTCCACTTTCAAAAACAGCCGGGTTCTGAGCAACGCCGGCGTATCAACTTCTGGTGCCACCCCATTGGGCCCGGTGACAGCAGTAGCATTGGGCCGCCGTAAATCGTTGTAACGGTATTCATGCCGGTAACGGTAGTCGGCGCCGGCAATGAGCCAATCGACATTCTTGAACAGGCCAATGCCGGTTTCGCTCAGGCGCACCACGTACTCAGGTTTGGTGCCATCGATACGCTTGGTGCCATAGCTGCGGCGTTCGACGTAGTGCGATTCAGGCATGCTCACCTGAGCTAATAGTAACTCAGGCAGTGCGAGCGTTGCGAAGATCAATGGTCTGATATTCCTATACATCTAGCTCCTCCAAGGCAAATTCTTGAAGGGACGCTGCGAATTCTGCATTGCCCCGGCTTGCCCGGGGCAATGCAGAAAACACGTTAGTTCTGAATTATCCCGGATAAACCGAAAGATTCAGAACAGCAGCAGCCGCGAAGGGCAAGAACAGGCACAAAAAGGATTTCGATGTGCACGAACCCTTGTTCGTTATAACAGACAAGACGTCAACTAAAACGGATTATTTTTCGCTAAAACGTCCGTGCGTTTTTTTCGCAGTTTCTGCTGCACCGGCCCCTTTTGGCTTTATTGATTGAAGCGGGTTTCGAACCATGGCAGTCCATGAAAGAAAAGCAGCCCACGGCGGGCGCAGCGAAGGCAGCGAAAAAGAGCAAGACCGCAGCCGGCGAAAAACCCGGCGCGGCAGAAAACCTCACGGGAGTCGTCGCAGAAAATGTGAAACGCCTCAGGGGCGATCTCGATCTGTCGCTCGATAAACTCGCAAACCTCTCAGGGGTTTCAAAGGCGATGCTTAGCCAGATCGAACAGGCACGCAGCGCACCCTCGATCAATGTACTCT
The DNA here is from genome assembly GCA_029561505.1 of Spirochaetota bacterium. Classification (GTDB taxonomy): domain Bacteria; phylum Spirochaetota; class Leptospiria; order Turneriellales; family Turneriellaceae; genus Turneriella. The sequence goes on from JAKQXK010000578.1 coordinate 3,910, forward strand.
GGAAAATTGCGCGCGCTCTTGACGTGCCGTTCGCTGCGCTCATCAGCAAACGCACCGATGCGCAGCTGCAGGTAATTCGTAAGGCCGACAGCAAAATTCTTTCATCGCAAAAGGGCAGCTTCATTTCGAAGGCTCTGTTTCCACTCGATATCCCGCGGCGCGTTGAGTTCTACGAGCTCAATTTCAAAGCGGGCGCTGTCGAAAAAGCCGTGGCGCACCCGCCCGGCACCGCAGAAAATATTGCGATCGCAGAGGGTGAACTTGAAATTGAAGTGGGTGGCCAGAAGACTCTGCTAAAAGAAGGCGACTCGATCTATTTTGTCGCCGACGTTGCGCATGTTTACCGCAACACCGGCTCAAAAGAATGCCGCGCGTTTCTGGTGATGACCTACGCAGAGAAACGAGTTTAGTGGATTCCAGAAAGTCGCAAACCGCGACTTTCTGGAATCCTTTAGTCCTGAAATCGCGCGTAGATGTAGGTGCCGAGAAAAATTCCTGTAACTATAAATCCGCCTGACAACAAACCATAACCCAAGATCGCAAGCGCAGGCCCCGGGCAGGCACCGGTGAGAGCCCACCCTGCCCCTGACATGAGCCCGCCGATCACATGCTTCTTCGATACCGTTTCGATGCTCCAGTCAGTCTCGCCACCCAGAACCGGTTTGCCGCCGAATTTTTTCCAGAGTTGAATGCAGATGAAGGAAACCGGAACCGCAACCCCGAGCACACCATACATGTGAAACGACTTCAGCAGAAACATGTCACGAATGACGTCATAGCTCGAAACACCCGCGCGAATCAGCACATAGCCGAACGCGACGCCGAGCACGAGAAATACCGCGCGCAGCATTAATGCACCCCCGAAATCTGCGCGATCGCAAAAGTTACAGCGACACCCGCGATGAGAAAACCGCAGGTGGCAACGAGGCTTGCGAGCGAACCTTTTGAGAGGCCCGAGATGGAATTGCCCGAAGTGCAGCCCTTTGCCATGCGTGAGCCATAACCCCAGAGAAAACCGCCGGCAAGCAAGACTGCCGCTTTGACGGCGAGACTCGTGCCCCATATCTCATTGAATTTGCCGAGCTCTAAGGTCGGCTGCCAGCCGACCGTCGTGACCGCAGCCAGCACGCCCCCCGCGATCAGGCCGATGGTAAAGAACGTGCGAAATCCGAATGGGCCACCCAAATCTGGCCGCTGAAAGAATTTTAGTTTCGAAAAGATCGAACAGACGCTGGCATACCCACGCGTCACCGATAAGAATTTTCCCGTCAAGACGACGAGCGTCACTGAGACTGCAGCGATCGCGAGCCCCCCGAGCCAAAATGGCCAGATGTATTCTGTTGTCATAATTTAATCTCCGCTAATCACAGATTCGTAAAATTAGTTGCGCATTGAACC
>JAKQXK010000594.1 GCA_029561505.1 Spirochaetota bacterium
GCTCGACCTGTGCAATCACGTGGTTGAGCGTTGCTTCGTCGAGGTGCACATGGCCGCAATCTTTGCACTGGAATGCGGGAATCGGTACGCCCCAATAGCGCTGGCGCGAGAGGCACCAGTCGGGACGGGTTTTGACTGCTGCTGTGAAGCGGCTTTCACCCCATTCGGGAATCCATTCGACTTTCTTGATTTCTTCGAGTGCGAGATCGCGCAGCGGGTCGATTTTAAGAAACCACTGCGGCGTCGCGCGCATGATGAGTGGCTTGTGTGAGCGCCATGAGTGCGGGTATTGGTGCTTGAACGTTGAAGCTTGCAGCAGCAATCCCAGATCTTTGAGTTTTTCAATGATCAGCGGATTGGCTTCGAACACAGACTTGCCTTCCATCTCGGCATATTCTTTAGTGTAGCGGCCGCGGTGGTCGACGGGTGACAACACATCGAGACCGTATTTGAGGCCGACGACATAGTCATCTTGCCCGTGGCCGGGGGCCGTGTGCACTATGCCTGTGCCGGCCTCGACGGTCACGTGGTCGCCAAAAAGCACCTTCGACTCGCGGTCGATGAAGGGATGGCGGACGTTTAGGGCCTTGATCTCGTCGATCGAGATGGCCTTCCGTGATTTTGCAGTAAGGCCTGCGACCTCAAGGACTTTGGGCGCGAGCTCGACTGCGAGCACAAGACTGCCCTGCTCGGTTTCGACCACTTCGTACGCGATCTTTTCGCCAAAGCTGACGCCGAGGTTCGCGGGCAAAGTCCATGGCGTTGTGGTCCAGATCACAACATATTTGTTCTGTTCGCCTTTGACGGGGAACTTCACGTACACTGAAGGGGATTCGTGTTCCTGGTATTCAATCTCCGCTTCGGCGTGGGCTGAAGCAGTTGTTGCATCCCAATAAACCGGCTTCTTCCCTTTATAGATCAGGTCTTTCAGAAACAAGTCACGAAATGCCTTGAGGATTGAAGCCTCGTATTTCGGGCTCATCGTGGCATAGAACAATGCAGACTCATTGTTTGTCGCAGTCTTTACATCCGAATCATCCCAGAATACCCCAAAGCGCGTCTGGTCTTCAGCCTGAATCTTGATGTATTCTGCTGCGTATTCGCGGCAGGCCTTGCGGATGCGGATCGGGTCTTTGTCAGAACCATCTTTCTTATTCGCGAGCTTCTTGATCGCGGCGAGCTCAATTGGCAGGCCGTGGCAGTCCCACCCCGGCACGTATGGCACGCGTTTGCCACGCAACAGATTGTATTTGTTGAAGATGTCTTTGAGCACCTTGTTCAGGCCGTGGCCCGTATGGAACTCGCCGTTGGCATAAGGCGGGCCGTCGTGCAGCAAGAACAATGGAGCATTCGCGGCTTTGCGTTTGGCGTTAATTTTTTTAAAGAGGCTTTCTTTTATCCAGAGCGCCAGAATATCGTTCTCGCGCTTCGCGAGGTCTGCGCGCATCGGGTACGCAGTCTGCGGCAGCGCAATCGTATGCTCCCACGGATTCTTCTGCTTGGTTTCTTTTTCCATTTGCTTCCTAAAGGAAGCAAATGGAAAAAGAAACACTCTGCACAGCCAATCTTGCTTTACGCGCGGCGTTCAGTCGCAGAGTCAGGCTCCCTTCTGCAGGCAGGCGCTTTATGGCTGAAAAACTCTACTTCGATGTAAGGTACCATGGCGGATTGATCTCTGCAACAGCCAATGGCATTCTGGGGTTTTTCACTGCGCCTGATTTTAAGAGCAGAATCGCCGCCTGGATAGAGCCCGGAGTCACAGGCATTCACATCGACCTCAAAGCGCTGACGCATATAGACTCTGCGGGCATCGCGGTGCTGCTGCAGACGGTGCGCAGCTGCGCTGATCAGCAGATCGACTTTAAACTACTAAACCCACCGCCAGCACTGCGTACGATCTTCGAGAAAAGCGGGCTGACCGCTTCGCTGGGCTAATGTCATCGAATTGTCAAAAAAAAATCGACGCGCTATTGCGAAAGCAAACTTGAGCCTACTGGTGAAAGGCAAGTTTTTGCCAAGGAGAAACCCATGAAAAAGACATATATCCTCTTTACTGTGACAGCGCTTGCAATTGTAGCGACCGCTTGCGGCAAAAAGCCCGAAGCTGATGCGGCGCCCGCGGCAGCTGCTGCAATCTCTGGCGAAACAATTTACAATGAGAAAGGCTGCGTGACCTGCCATGGCGCACAAGGCAAAGGTGATGGCCCGGTTGGCGCTGCCCTCAAGCCGAAGCCACGCAACTTTGCAGATGCAAAATGGAAGAACGGCACAGACCTGGCGTCGGTGGTGAAATCTATCGAAATAGGCATCCCTGGTACCGGCATGGCACCTTACAAAGGTGTTTTGACTGACGAAGAAATCAAGGCAGTCTCTGAGCACGTGCGCAAGCTCGGCAACAAGAACTAAAGCCCCCTTCTCGCTAAATTAGGAGCACCCCCGGATGGATCCACGACTCTTCAAAGCAATAAAGTACGGAACTCCCGTCGTTCTCGTCGCAATGGCGGCGTGGATTATCTGGGCGCCCCCGGCGCGCGTCGGTTATGCCCCTGAGCAGCCGATTGCCTATAGCCACGCGAAACATGCGGGTGAATATGGAATCGATTGCCAGTATTGTCACACCGGCGTAACAACCGGCAAAAAAGCCGGCGTACCCAGCATGAACACCTGCATGAACTGCCACGTTTCGGTTGGCTATGGCAAACCGGGCGTCGAGAAGCTCAAGAAATTCTACGAAAAGAAGCAACCCCTCGAATGGGTACGTATTCACAACCTGCCTGACCATGTTCGCTTTCCCCATGCGCCGCACATCAAGCAGCTCTTGAAAGACGGCCAACCAACCAAGACCGCATGCACTCCGTGCCACGGCGATGTTGCCAACATGAAAGTCGTCGAGCAGGTTCAATCGCTCAACATGGGCTTTTGCGTGAACTGCCACAAAGACTACCGCAACGATGCAGAATACAAGAACCACGGTGTGAACATCAACTGTAACACCTGCCACTACTAAGAGAGATAACCTTGAAGGAAACAGTCATGTCAAACGAGACAACAGCCCAGACAAAAGTTTTTCGTTCGTTCGAAGAAGTTGGCGCCACGCCAGAAGAAGCGCAGCAAGACCTGGCGCTTTGGAACGGCAAGAGCGAATTTCCCTCGAACATCGAAGAGATGATCGAGCGCGGCGTTAACGCGAACCTCGACCGCAAGAGCTTTCTCACCTTTATGGGTGCCTCTATTTCGATGGCAACGCTGGCTGCCTGCCGCGAACCTGTAGAAAAAATCGTTCCGTACGTCGATCGTCCAATGGAATACCAGCCAGGCCAGGCACGCTATTTTGCGAGCACACGCATCAGCAGCCGGGGCATTACGCCTATACTCGTTAAAACACGCGAAGGTAAACCTATCAAAATTGAAGGTCTGGCCGACCACCCGCTCTTTAAGGGAGCGACAACTGCAGATACTTTTGCCTCAATATGGGATCTCTACGACCCAGACCGCGTGAAGTCACCGCTTAAAAAAGACGGTTCATCGTTCAAGTCAGTCAAATGGGATGAAGCCATCGCTGAAGCCGCAGCTGCGCTCAAAGCAAAAACTCGCGTCATCGCAAGCCCCACATTTTCTCCCGCAGAAGAGAGTGCACGCGCGCGACTCGGTGCAGCAGTCGTTTACGATGCAACGGGTACGCTGAGCGAAGTTGCTGCAGGTAACAAGGCTAGCTTCGGCAGCGCGACGATACCTGCGCACCGCTTTGATGAAGCCGATGCCATTCTTGCCATTGAAGCAGACTTTTTGGGCACCTGGCTGGCATCTGACCTCTACACAAAACAATTCGCCTCACGCCGCGACCCGGCTGGCAAAATGAACCAGCTTTTCGTCGCAGAATCAGCAATGTCACTCACCGGCAGTAACGCCGACCGACGCCTTGCGCTTGTCGCAGGTACACATACGACTTTTGCGCTAGGTCTCGCCAATCTTCTGCTTCCGGGTTCTGCACTTGCCGGTGACGGCAATGTGCGCGGAGCAGTGCAAGCGTTTACACCAGCAGTTGTTGCAAAAGTAACAGGTCTCGATGAGAAACAGATTATTGAGCTCGCTGAAGATCTGAAAAAGTTCAAAGGCAAATCACTGGTTGTCGGCGGTGGAGTCAATGCGCGTACGAATGTTGCAGGCGAGCTTCAGATCGCCGTGAACCTTCTCAATGCCATTCTTGCCAATGAAGGCAAAACCGTTTCAACCAAAGCTGCACTGAAAGCGAATCTCGAAATCAGCGATGCTGCGAAGCTAGACGCTTTAATCGCAGACATGAAAGCCGGCAAGGTAGAAACGCTTGTGATCGACCGCTGCAACCCGGTATACGAACTGCCAGTTGCCTCTGGTTTCTCAGAAGCTCTGAAATCGGTAAAGAACGTCATCTTCATCGGCGACCACCTGAATGACACTGCAGTGCTGGCGACGCAGGTGCTGCCGGTCAGCCACTTTCTCGAAGCATGGTCAGATGCCTCTGCCCACGGCGTATATGGCATCGTACAACCAGTTATTCGGCCTCTTTCGGACACGATGCCGGTGCTCGAAATTTATGGCCGCCTGACGGGCAATAATACATCTGCATACGAGCAGGTAAAGAAAAGCCACGCGGCTAATGCCCGCGGTCAGGCATGGAACTCAACACTGGCGTCGGGTTTTGCGGTAGTAGAACAGCAAGGCGCTGGCGGCGCACGCGCGTTTCGCTCAGCC
>JAKQXK010000613.1 GCA_029561505.1 Spirochaetota bacterium
TGTTCTCGGCGGTCTGGGTTTTCAAGACCGAGATCTTTGTCACCGATTCGACAAGGTAGGTGATGGTTTCGCCGAACTCTTGCCGCATGTATTCGGGTTTGATAAAAGTATCTTCGAGCACATCGTGCAGAAGCCCCGCGCACACGACCTCGTGGTCGAGCCCCAGATCGGCCAGTGTGTGCGCCACCGCCAGCGGATGGATTATATAGGGTTCACCTGAAAGCCGCTTCTGAAACTTGTGCGCGTCTTCGGCGAGCAGATAGGCCTTTTTGATCAGGGCCTTTTGTGCCCGCGTGACATAAGAGGGCATATGCGCGAGCAGAGAATTGAGCGTTTGCCCCTCTTGTGCCGGCTGGCTTCTTAATAATGAAGGCATTGCCATCGCTGTATATAATACGCGATTCAGCGCGGCCGCTGCAACAAAAATCGCGTTTACCAACGCGGAATTCGACCGATACTGGAAATAGCGCCCCAAAGCGCGGGCTTTTGCCATGCTCTACATAGCTGCACTGGGAATCATCATGCTGCTCGCCCTTCTGGCGTGGCTCTTGACGCTGCGCAAGAGCAACCCCTTTCACATTGTGCAAAAGCTCATGGATGAAGGCCAGTACGACGAGGCCGTCTTGAAACTGACCGCTATGGCCGAAGATGTCGATCTGGCGCCGCGAAGTTATGTCTATTTGGCCGAGTGCCACGAACAGCTGGGCGCCCGCGATCTGGCCCGCACCTGCTACCGTAAGGCTATCGATGCAGGCGCGTTTGACGATAAAGATCGCGAAATTGAAATCTACAAGAAAATCGGTGAAATCTACCGTGCCGAAAACGACACCGAAGGTTTCTTCGAAACCTGTCTCGAAATTCTGCGACTGAACCCTGACGATGAGCTGGCAAATCAAGAAGTGGGCATGATCGCTCTGGGTGACGGGCACTATGGGGTGGCCGAAATCTATCTTAAGGCCGCGATGACCAACAGCGACGACCCGCAACTGACGCTTGCCTACGCCGTGACGCTGTGGCAGATGGGAGAACGTGACAACGCAGTTTCGTTTGTTGAAAAGCTGCTCACCGATGCAGGCGACGACCAGATTTACGGGTTGATATACGTGACCATGGCCACCTTTGGCAGCCACCTGCCACGAGGCCGCCAGATGGCGCTGAAGCTCATTGCCGAAACCAAAGACGACAGCGTTAAAGAACTTCTTTATAACATCTATCTCTACCAGTGTTATCAGGGCAAGGCGCTGCGCGAGGCGCTCGATTTTCTCAAGAGACAGAATGAGTCGAACACTCTGCCAACCGATCGCCGCCGCGAATACCAGTACCTGCTTTTGATTCTGTATTTGAACGAAGAAATGTTTCTCGAAGCTTCACGTCTTTATCGTGACCTTACTGAAACTGATGACGAATACCGTGACCTGCGCCATCTGAAAGTATTTATCGATCAGATAGATCTCAACCCCCACGCCGAAAACCTAAAATCATTCAAGCAGATTCTAAAAGACAATTTTGAACCGTTGCTGATGCAAGACTTAACCTATGCAATTTCTGGGTTTCGCAAGAACCGCGGCCTCACGATCACCAAGTTCTTCGATATGACGGGTGCAACGCCGCAGCTGCGTATCGAATATGACATTATGACCGCAGAGAAGAGCGCCGACCTCTTTATGCAAATGATGCCAGAAGAATTTCAGAAATTCGTGCTCTACATTATTACAAATCTCGAATACAATGAACCGGTGAAAGAATCTTCGGGTGAAAAAGACCTTGTCTTATATTCTGCGATTTCATCGAAAAGCAAGTCGATTCGCGCGCTCTTTGCGTTTTACAGGCTGCGCACGGGTTCGCATATCAGTGATATTTCACTACGCAATCTGCAGAACAAGATGCAATCTCTCAAAGCCGACAAAACCTATATTATATCGAGCGCACAGCTCACTGAAGGCGCGGCCGCGCTGATTCTGAAAGAGTCATCGCTCAAGCAGTTTGACGCAGATCATCTCGCAGAATGGCTGCACGACTACTTCAAGTCAACACGCCGTCAGTGATTCTCGAATATTCCGTTGCGAAAGCCGACCGCAGATCTTGCGCGCAGCACGATGCGCAATGAGCCATAGACGAAGAACGGAGCGACGATCACGTCGACGGTGTAGTGCACACGCTGAAACAACAAACAAAAACCCATTACGATGACGCCGACGAAAGCAAGCTTGCGGTAGATACCGGCCGGCAGCATGAGATAGAGCAGATACATCGTTGCCGTATGCCCTGAGAAAAACAGATCTTTATTCACCTGTTTGCCGGTATACATAAAACTCAATACAGGATCAACCAGCGGAATTAACCCGATTGGGGGTTCGAGCGGAACCAGAGTCATTGTGATCATGCGCATGATGACGAAAAGCGCGTATGCCTCGAATGCAACGACCAGCCTCTCGGGCGACGGCAGAAGAAACACAAAACCGATCAGCAGCGCAGTATAGAGAATGTAGAAGATCAGGTCGCTGAGGTCGCGCGCCGGCAAATAGTTGAAGATAGGGTCTTGCAATTGTACGCCTGGGCGCAACTCGATCTGCGTCAGAAAGGGTACGGTGCTCAGCATCACAACGGTGAGCACTACGGCAGCGAAGATAAATTCGTACCGCTGATCAGGTGATTTCCAGAACGTTAACCAGGTGCCTTTGAGTCGCGACATATGTACCGGGCGACTAGATTGCCGACGGATGGACAGAGACGTTTTTTTTTGGCGTGCAGCAAGCAGAAATTTGAATCAGATCATTGAGCCTGCCATAGTCGGCGATAAGTGTTTGATTTTCTGAGAAGCTCGCGGTGGCTGCCCATCGCCTCGATGCCACCATTGCCCAGCACGATAATCGCATCGGCGTGCGCGACCGTGCTCAGGCGGTGCGTTATCAGAATTACCACGCGCTTGCGGCTCAGGGCCCGCAGATGTGATCGAATACGCTGTTCGCTGATTGTATCAAGGTGCGCGGTTGCTTCATCGAGCACAAGAATAGGTGAGCGCCGGGCGAGCGCGCGCGCCAGGGTCAGGCGATGCTTCTGCCCGCCAGAGAGTTTGAAACCCCGCTCGCCGATCAGCGTTTCAAGCCCTTGCGGTAGTTCGTGTACAAAACCGTCGGCATCGGCAGCCTTGAGTGCACGCCGCAGCTCGGCTTCAGAAAAAACTTCGTCGCTACCGAAAAGATTATCGCGAACCGTGCCGTCGAAGAGAATCGCATCTTGCGTGACGATCGCTATTTGCCGGCGGTATGCGGCCAGGTCAAATTCAGCGATGTTGATGCCATTGAGCATTATTTCACCCTGTTGAGGTTCGTAAAAGCGGCACAGCAGATCGATCAGCGTTGTTTTGCCGATACCGCTTTCGCCGACGATTGCGTAGATGCGCGATGGCTGCATCGCCAGTGTGACATTTCTGAGAACAGGCTGCCCTTCGCGGTACGAGAAGGTGATATTTTTGAAATCCACCTTGCGGATAGAGGCCGGTACTGCGCGATTGCCTGTGTTTAATTCTTTCTCGAGTTTTAACATGTCGAGCACGCGGTCTAGCGATGCCATAGACTTCTGAATCTGGCTGAGCGAAAAAACCATGCGCCACACCGGATACAGCAACATGCCGCTGTACATTTGAAAGGCGACGAGATCGCCGACGGTCGTTTCACCGCGCAGAAAATAGATGCCACCAAAGACCATGATTAAGAGTGACGTGATCGGAATCAGAAAGTTCCAGATGCCATCGACCGCTGATTCGCGCAGCGACGCGTAGATATTTTTGCGAAACATGAGGCCTTGAGTGAGGTTATATCGCCTCTGCTCTGCTGCCTGCATCTCGAATGCCTTAACCGCGCGAATGCCCGCAAAAACTTCGCTCGCGCGCGCGTCTTGTCCCGAACGGTCGTTGCTGACAGAGCGATAGACCGGCCGCACCTTCAAAATGTAAATGAGACTGATATAAATCAAAGGGGGAATAAACCCCGAGGCCACGAGTGCAAGCGGCAGGTGCCAATAGACAAGAATCGCGAAGGTAATGACGATGCGTATGAAGGCCACGCCCGGCGAGATGACTGCCATCTGCAGAATTCCGGTGAGGTTTTCTGCGTCGCTCGTCAGGCGCGAGACGATACCGCCGGTCTTGAGCTCATGAATCTGGCCCAACGGCAGGTGCATGAGATGCCTGAAGAGCCTCAGGCGCAGCGCGCGCACAAATCGCCCGTTGACGAGTGCTGTGTAAAAACGCCGCCAGAAGTCGATCGCCTGTGCAGCGATCAACGAAACGAGAAGTGCCGCACCGATGACGAGCAGCAATGATTTCTTTTCGGTAGCATGTAGCTGCGCATTCATCAGCACGCCGTCGAGAATATGCCGGGTCGTGACGGGAACCGCCAGATACAACAGCTCGGTTGCACAAGCCGCGATGAAGATGACGGCGAACGGCCGCCTGTAGTCGGCCATCAGGGCCAGATAAGAGCGTAAATTTTCACGACCCGCGGGCGAGCTTTCTCGCTTTTGGTCTTTTCGCTGCTGCTGGGTATCTTGAAGAAACTGGCGAAACAGCCAGCGGGAAGAAACGAGCGCCATGTGCTGCAAAAATACTCCACGTTTGCCAAGCCGACGAATAAACGCAAGAGCACTTTAGTGAAGCCGCCAAAAAGGCGGCGGCCACTTGAGAAAATGGCTAGAGTGGTTCGACGCCCGGGTTCTTTTGCAGCTCTTCTGCCACAAACCTTTCGACGCGCTTGGTTGCTTCGTTCGAAAGCGTTGTGAAGAGCACACCGCATGTGTACCGCCGCTCTTCGCTGGTTTCGCGCGTGCACCAACGCACCAACCCCTGACAGATGAAGCGCAATGACTTGCCGGGAAGATAGACGTTCACGCTGATGAGGGTATTTTTTGCCAGTTGGCGGTCAGTCACCATGCGCAGCCCAACCGGGCTTAAATCTGTCAGCGTCGCTTCATAGCGCCCGGGTTCTGTCCACACATTATAGCCTATCACCGAATCGAGTTTGAGTCGCTGGCCTTTACGTATCACGCTCTTAAAGAGCTTTGTCGGCTTCACGATGCGTATTAATTTGCCGTTGCGCTCTGCTTCAACCTGCGAATCGAAGCGAAAGCGAAAATTGGCCATCGTAAATTCGACCTTCACAGCTTCAGATGCCGCAGCGTTCAAATAATCGTCGTCGACGCGCACCGTCAGGTGTCGGTCGCCCAGGGTTTCGAGAATTCCCTGATAACGATTGCCCTCTGGGTTGTCATCTATCGGCATAATTTGCAGTGCAAGACTCTGGCGCAGTATCGACATGAATGCTCCTGAATTTGCAGCCTAAAACCGGCCGGGCGGTACCGTCAACCGCATTAATTTTCTGTTAACCAAACCCGCTTGACCAGTCGTTGTGATCGCATACTGGCGCTTTATGAGAGCTGAGAACTCTGATCTGCTGACATGATCACACGCCCCGTGTTTCTGCCTGACTCGTGGGTGCGTTCGTTATGGGACCTGCTGCTCTTCGTCGTTACCCTTTCACTCGCGATTCTCGGCCCGCTTGAGATCGTCTACAAGTTCAGGCAGAATTTTTTCTTTTGGTATTCAGCCGTATTCTTGTCTGCAATTTTTCTCGCCGATCTGGTGCTCAATTTTCACACCGCGTATTATGCGAGAGGCGAGGTTGTCACCGACCGCGCCGCCATACGCCGGCATTACCTCAAGACATGGTTCTTCATCGATTTGCTGTCGGTTTTTCCGCTCGAACTGATATCGGGTCCGCTTAACCTGCAGCTCTTTGGCCACACCTTAGATCTGGCACCGGTGTTGAGGTTGCTGCGCCTCTTGCGCCTGCTGCACCTCAGGCAACTCGTCAATCGCTGGAGCCATGCGGATTTCTTTAATCCCAGTGTGATACGCCTGGCGATTCTTCTGCTGTGGATTCTCATGGTAGCGCACTGGGCAGCCTGCGGCTGGATAGTTCTCGGCAACGTTCGGCCAGATTACACTGCACCTGAGAACTATCTGCGCGCCCTTTACTGGGCGATCACAACCTTTGCGACAATCGGCTATGGCGATATCACCCCGCTGAACGTACCGCAAATCGCCTACACCATAGTCGTCGAAATCATTGGCGTCGGAATGTTTGGTTACATGATCGGTAACATCGCGAGCCTTCTCGCCAATCTCGACATCGCGCGCTCAAAGTATCAGGAAAAGATCAACCGCTTGAATCTGTTCATGGAATACAGGGGAATTCCCGTCGCGTTACGCCAGAAACTGCGGCGTTATTATCGCTACATGTGGGAAAGCCGGCGCGGTTACGATGAAAATCTGCTTCTCAAAGACCTGCCAAGCGCACTGCAGAAAGAACTGGCGATGCATATACACGCCGAAGTACTTGAAAAGATTCCGATATTTCGCGGTGCCGAAGACGGTTTTATCAAAGAAATTGTCATGAAGCTCGTGCCAGCCATGTTCACACCGGGCGACATTATCTTTCGTGAAGGCGAAATTGGTCACAACATGTATTTTATCAGCAAAGGCAGCGTAGAAATTATTCACGAACATACGGGCAAAGTATTTGCGACGATTAAGCAGGGCGGCTACTTTGGTGAAATCGCACTACTGATGGATTCACCGCGCAGCGCGACGGTGCGCGCGGTCGACTATTGCGACCTCTATACACTTGATAAAGACAGTTTTCAGGTTGTACTGATGCATTTTCCGCAATTCGCGAAACAGGTGCAGCAAATGGCCAAGAACCGCATCAAGTCATGGAAGCACCGGCCCAAGAATCACTCGCATGCTATCGGTAAAAAAAAGCCGAAGCGGGGCTGAGACATTTTCATGGATAAGGCTGGCACAACGGTAGCGACAGACGTGAGGCCAGTGCGGCTTTCGGCGCGCAAGTTTGTCGTTTCACTGGCAGGTTCATTGGCAGTTGCGCCGGCCTTTTTTGCCTGTGCCTGGCTCTATCACCAGAGCACAGACTTCGTCTACGGGCCAATGGCCCACGAAGAGAATGCCCGTCTCATTCTTCTGGTTCGCTGGGCAGTATTCACCGCACTCACGCTCGTCTTGCTCTCGGCGATTGGCTGGTTCAAAATCTGGCGGCCAGAACACAAGAATAAACCGTTTAGTCTGCTGATTCTGCTGCCGGTGCTCGCATTCATCGCCTTCAGCAATTGGGTATTCGGTATTCTGATTTTTGCCCTGCTGCTGTGCGCACTTGTCTTTAGCCAGCTTTTTGCAGTTGTGGTGCGCGATGAGTTGCGCACCCCGAGCGGTGGTTGGGGGCGTGGGGCCGACGCGACTTCGTTCGTGCGTTTTGCTGTCTTGTTTGCTGCGGTGGGCATAGGTATCTGGCTAACGATAACCGCACGTTCGTGGGCATATCGTACGCGGCAGTTTGAAGAGATTCAGCGCAAGGGTTTATATTCTGAACCCGCGTCTCTGCAACAGCTGGCGGCAGGCGATCACAAAGAATACGTGCTGCTTTCGGGCAAAGAACTTCGCGTTGCGTATGTGGCCGAGCGCAAGTTCGGTTCGGGTGATGACAGTTATTCGCTCAAATACGGTGCGCTCGTCGACAGAAACCTCGACAAGCAGGCGATTCTCGCCTGGAGACTATGGGTCTATATGCCCTACGACTATAAACCAGCCGAGTTTCCGATGATCTTTCAGACGGTGCGCTGCACCGTAGGTCAGAATTGCTCGGCGAACTTCGTAACGATGCACGACGCTGCGATTAGACTCCATTTTTTTGACAGTGCGTACCGCGACGAAAAGACCAGCCGCATTGCTGTTAACGGCCAAACGCTCATCGAAATGACACCTGAACCCGATTTGGTTCAGAATGAGAATATCTGGCGCGCAAAGCTTGCTTTGCGTAGCAAATTGCTTCTGCTGCTGCAAGTGCTCTATACGCTCGTGCATCTGATAGAACTGCTGTTCATTCGAGGCAAACTAAAGGCCTCGTATTCTGATGCCCAAGCCGGTGCGTAGCTGCAAGCACGTGAAGGAAGCCCCAGATCTCCTTTAAGATTTCTTTCGGTCAAACGCTTTCTTCGTGCCGGTCGTGCCCTGCAT
>JAKQXK010000621.1 GCA_029561505.1 Spirochaetota bacterium
TGCAGCAACAGCAGACTCACAGGTAGGCAACCTGTACAATGACGGCAAGAATACCTATGCGACATCGCAGGCAAAATTCGAACTGACAGCAACCGATAATATCTCGAATCTCGATTTCATCGAATTCAAGATTAACGAAACGCAGTCGTTTTCGGTTTACGGCCACCCGTTTTCGCTTGAGAAAGAAGGCCCGCACAAGATCACTTACCGCTCGGTTGACCGTGTCGGCAACCGCGAAGAAGATAACATCTTCAACGTGATTATCGATAACACCGGCCCGTACATGAACTTCGCGCTCAATAAAGCGCCTATCGTGATCGACGGCAAACGCTACCTCGCGCCAGGCACAAAACTCGAAATTCGTGCGACAGACAACTACAGCGGTGTAAAGAGCGTTGAATACTCAACCAACGGTTCAGATTGGCAGCCATACAAAGATGGCATCGTACTCGACAAAGCGGGTGCGGCTCAGCTGAAATACCGCGCGATTGACAACCTCGGTAATAAGTCAGAAAACCTCAGCGGTTTCTCAACTTCAACTCCGGGCCAGGGTGCAAGCCCAGAAGACCTCGCAGTCATCAACTCGCTGTACGTAGAGAACACTCCGCCTGTTGTTATGATCACACCTGCAAAACGCTGGATCAACGTAGATGGCAAGAAATACGCTATGCGCGAAAACACTTACCTGGTTGAAGCGCAAGACGCAGAATCAGGCGTTGCGAATATCTTCGTCAAAGTAGATAATGGCGCAGAATGGCAAATTTACAGCGGCAAACTGGTTTTCCAGACTGAAGGCCCGCACAGCATCGAAGCTAAAGCAACCGATAAAGTAGGCAACGAATCACAACCGGTTCGTGTAGACTTCATCGTTGACGACAACCCGCCGAAATCAACAATTCGTCCGGTTGGCGGCGCAACGGCTGAGAAGCCAGCAGAACCAGCACCGGCTGCTGCACCTGCACCAACGAACTGATCTGGCCTTCATGATCGTTCGAAAAGGCCCCGCACTCGCGGGGCTTTTTTTTACCCTTCTACTTGCACCTTTCGCAACGGTCGGGTCAAATACACAGAAACTTAGCGCAGAAGCTCAGCAAGACTTTCGCGCATTCGTCGAAACCTTCGCCCCGCAGGTGCTGCGTTTTGAACGCCGCGGTGCTAATTATCGCTGGCATTCGAGCAACCGCGATTGCGCGGGGCTTGTTCGCTATCTTTTCTGGGAGGCAATGCAGCAACACGACGAGCGCTTTCTCGATCATTATGCAAAAATGCGGGCGCTAAGCAATGTTAGTTTGCGGCGAAGCCTCGGGCCAATTGTGCGCGAATGGCAACGAGATAATCTCACGGCCGGCCAGCTGATCAGCCACACAATGAGGATATCTCACTCTGCCCAGCCTCAACGGCTAAAGACAGGTGATCTGCTGTATTTTTATTCGCCCGAGCTGAAGATTCGGCATGTCATGCTTATCATCCGTTCGGGCGCGGCCGTACTCGCAGTGTACCACACCGGAGACAGTCGCGGTGAACTCAGAATACGCACGCTCGACGATCTGAACGCCCTGCCAGATGCGCAATGGCACATTCAGCCGCAGAACCCCGTATTTCAGGGAGTTTTCCGCCCTCGATTTCTCGATTGAGAATGCCAATGTCTACAAGGCGCCCTACGAATTGATTGTCATTCTATGTGACTCGTAAAAAGTGAGGGAATGTTCAGGTTTTCTTTGGCAATTTTTATGTCGGTCGCAGTTATTAGCTGCGGCAAGAAGAAGCTCGATACGCCCGAGGCGGCCCTGGCCGCAGTTCAAGACGCTTATACCCGGCGTGACGCAAAAGCCTTCATCGCCGTTCTTTCGAAAGAAACGCTCACTGAACTCGACGAAAAAATCGAAGGCATGCGGTCGATGTTCCAATCTATACCTGAAAACCCTCAGGCTGCTCAGGCATTTGAGCACATGGCCAAGCAGATGAACATGTCGGTTTCAAAGCTCAAAGAACTGACAATCGAAGACTTCATCGGTTATATGATGCGCAATGAGGGCTCGGGTAGCGAAACGACGCTCTTGCCGAAAGAGATGTTGCCACCTGCAAAAGTTCTGCGCCGCACAGAAAAGGGTAACAAGGCCACGCTCTATTTTGCCGATGACGAGAAACTGTCATTTATCAAGACCGAAGCAGGGTGGCGCGTGCATCTCGATGCCGACAGCGTTGCGGCCGGCGGCATTCCGGGCCAGACGAACGAAGACCCTGAGTAAGTGCGCTTTCGCGCTGGGTATTGCCGCCAAGTGCTATAAAGATTCTACGCGAATATTCGCGTTCGTGTAGACGCAGATTTCAGAAGCGATTTTCAGCGATTCTGTGCAGATTTCATGAGCTGAAAGGTTGGTTTTCTTTAAGAGCGCGCGCGCCGCTGCAAGGGCGTAATTGCCGCCTGAGCCGATGGCGATGACACCTTCTTCGGGTTCGATGACGTCACCGTTGCCGGTCAGCAAGAATATCTTGTCTTTGTCTGCGGCGATCAGCATCGCTTCGAGCCGGCGCAGCATCTTGTCGGTGCGCCAGTCTTTTGCCAGTTCTACAGAGGCACGTGTCAGATTGCCACCGTAGGCCTGTAACTTCTCTTCAAGCTTTTCAATAAGCGTAAAGGCATCTGCTGTTGCCCCGGCAAACCCCGCAAGAATTTTGTCAGAAAAGAGCTTTCGCACCTTTTGCGCATTGCCCTTGAGAATCGTCTGGCCGGCGCTGACCTGTCCGTCACCGGCCATCGCGACTGCGCCATCACGCTTTACACAGATGATGGTAGTGCTATGAATGGATGCCATATTTCTTAGTCTATTTTCGACAATTTGTACCTGGCGTCAGCTTACCAGAGGGCCAGATGGTCTTCTGTCACGCCGTAACCAGAGAACTTCTCTGTTTCGCCATTCACCTTGATCTGGCCGTCAAAGATACCGTAAGGTTGTACAAATTGGCTGCGCATAATACCCATATTCAGGTTCTCGCCGCGCGCACCAAACGGCCTGAACCGTGCTTCGAAAATGTTGTCGCGTGTCAGAATACGCCAGATGGATTTGTCTGCCGGACGAATATAGTGAAAGTGCGCAGTGCTGAGCGGCATCGGCTTTCCGTCGAGCCATAGCGCATTTTCAATACCTTCATTAAACTTGTCTACCAGATTGACAGACAGAGATTTTCCAGATTCGGTTTTGCCGACCATAGAAAGCCAGTTCCATTCGGTTCGGCGCGGGGGGTATCCCTTGGTGTAGTCGAGAATGCCGCATTCACCAGAAAAGCGTTGCCTGCGCCCCTCGAAGTTGAATTCGCCTTCGGCCGCCATTGCCATTTCTTTGTAGGTAAAGTGAAATGGTCGATTCGCTTCTGATGGGGCTATTGTGCTAAGGCCATTGCCCTTCAGCGAGAAACTGGCACTCAAATCAAACTCGCCCCTGATGTTCACCACGATCTTGTCTTTGGTTGGTAGCATCTCGTAAGGGCCGAGGCGCCAGCTGTCATTCAAGGTTGCATCGAAGTTGCTGCCGAACCCCAGCGGCAACGTCAGTTTGTGCTCATGAAAATACTTTTCAGCGGGAATATAGACGTAGCAGAAAGCCGAGGCGACGTAGCCTGCGTCGATGATGGCGACGCCTGCGTAGAAATCGCGGCTGAAGAACCCGAGATAGATCCACGCTTTGCGTTCGCTGCGCCGGCGGGGAAACAGCTTGCTGTTGAAGTCCCACTCGCGCGTGGTGGTATCGGCAATTGGCCCCTCGTAGAGACCGAAGATATTCTGTTCTTCGGGTACTGG